>JBOHVR010000206.1:0-9126 GCA_050735755.1 Binatia bacterium | reverse complement strand
GCTCAGCGCGGTCGAGCTGATGAGCGCCGACCGGATCGGCGCTCTCAAGAATTACGTGGACGAACTCCTGGAGGAAGCCGCGGCGATTTTCACGATCCTGTCCGGGCGGTTGTATACGGTTTCTTATTATCTATCGATCTTGGAAGAAGAGACCGCGGCGCAGCGTGTGCTTGCGGCGGTGGATTTGGACCAAATCGACCGCAGGCTCTCAGAATTCCGCAGGTTTGTGGAAGCGTTCAATACCAGCGCGGTGCCCGAACTAACCTTGGTATTGAAAGGCGTGCAAGTGGCCCGGTCACTGCAGCAAGTCCTCGCCGGGGAGCAGGTGACGCAGCTGCTCGACTTGTCGCTTGTCGGCCGCGCGCACCGCTGTCTGGAGGATTTTCTAAGCACGGTGCGCGGTCTGCAGTTTCTCAACGCTGAAAAGGCGGGTGATGTGAACGAATTGATCGCGGGGATTTTACGGCGCGCGAAGCCCGGCCAGGAAACGGAGGCCGCCGATTTGCTGGCGGCCATCGGGGATGGTCAATCCTTTCTCGAGGCGCTCACACGTCGCCTGGCAGCGTATTCGCCGGCGCGCGAAATCGAATTTGAGTTCGCTCCGGCCTCACGGCAAACCTACGCCAATGTGGGAGCGGAACGCCTGGACGATATTTTGACCAGCCTAATCGAAGGTATGGCGGGGATTGGAGTTAAACACATTCGGATCTCTACTGATATCATCATGGATCAGGTGGTCATACGGCTGTCGAGCCGGCAGCCCGTCAGCGCGGCTGCTTTGGGAAATCGCCGGCTCGATCTGTACAACAGAACGCTCGGCTGGCTCGGCGGAAGTCTCGAGCGGAGCGAGCATGGCGGAAACACAGAGTTTATTGTTCGCCTGCCGGGGCTCGGTCCGCGTGAGTGGCCCGATCATTAGGCACGAAACAAGGGGAGCCTCGAAGGCGCCCTTGACTGCTGAAGCTCTGTCGTATTAAGAAGCGGTCGTTCAATGAGATCACAAAAAGCTATCGATTCTCATGGGCAATAATCTCTAAGGGCGCGTTCAAGACAAACGCGCATGCCAGAGTGCGAAAACTGGCGCAACGGTGGAAGTCTCCAGACGGGAAAAATGGCAAGCCGGTGTCATTCTCCTAGGCCACTTTAACAAAGAGGCAAAGCCTGAAAGGAGGGTAGGATTGTGTGGAAAGGTTTTAAGGTCATCGATGCCGATGCCCACATGCATGAACCCGAGTATCTTTGGGAACGGTATGTGGAGCCTAAGTACCGAGACCGGGTCCCCAGAGTAGCCTTCATGGATGGTATCAGGATGGTCTATGAGGCCGACGGAAAGATTATAGAGAAGGGAGAGGCGCAGCGGCACTCACTGGAGAGTGAAAAGGAACAGATGGAGAAGAAGTACGGAGAGGCATACCGTACCTGGTGGTCGCCAGAAACCCGCCTTAACGTTATGGATCAGTATGGCTGGGATATTCAGGTCTGCCTTCCAACTGCCAACAATGGCAATTTTGCCTTTCGGGTGGCGTTAAAGGACGTCGAGCTAGGGGCCGCGATGTGCAGAGCCTATAATAATTGGTGCCACGAGTATTGCGGCGCGGACTCCAAGCGCTTGAAATTTGTGGCGGTCTTGCCGGGTGGGGATGCCGGCGAGATGGTCAAAGAGGCCCGGCGTGCGGTGGAGAAGCTCGGCGCAGTGTCGGTGAGAAACCCTCTGCTGCCGGCTGGTAAGTGGCTGCATGAAGCTGAATACGACAGTCTCTGGCAGCTGGCCTGTGAGCTTGATTTTCCAATCTCGGTTCACGGTGAGTATCGTCATCTCCGATTTCAGCCCTTTGAGTACAATAACAACGCACAATTTGTTGCCGACGCGAACCTTCAGAAGCAGCGGCTTTCTTTGAGGGGGTTGGATCATGCGCTAGGATTTCCTTTTGATAACATGACTACCCTTGGGTACTTCATCTTCACGGGGATACTGGAACGCTTTCCGAGACTGCGGTTGGGACTCTTGGAATCCAATTCTGGGTGGCTCCCCTTTTGGCTCGGCCGCATGGACGACCACACCCACGGGCGCAACAGCGTGCTGGGTAATGCGGTCGAGCGGTTGCCTTTGCGGCCCACTGAATATTTTATGCGCCAGTGCACTGTAGCCTGTGACAGTGACGAACGGGCGTTGAAACAGGTGGTGGACTATTTAGGCGGTGAAAATATGGTCTGGAATAGCGATTATCCCCACCCGGATGCTCCGGAGCCCGCCGAAGCGCTTCCCGACTTGGATCTTCAACCCATCTCTGAAGAAGCGAAGCGCAAGATCCTGTGGGACAATGCGGTAAAGCTCTACGGCTCGAGAATCCTGGGTAGCTCTTAGATCTATAGGAGTCGATGCGTCGCTGATGCTTTAGAGAAATTTAAACCGAGGAAAAGGAGGCTAAAAAATGATGCTTGGCAAGGAATGCGTCGCTGGTTTTTTCGCTGCGGCAGTTTTTTTGCTCGCGTCTGGTTCGGGATTATGGGCGGCCTCTGAGAGTCATATCCAAGCGGCAAACAAGGAGGGGACTGTCCTTGTTTACGGCGGAACTACTCTTGAACACATGACGACGTTAATCGGAAACTTTAATCGAACGTACCCGGCTATCGAAGTCAAGTATCTGCGTAAGAGCAGAAAAGCCCTCTTTGAATTAATTCTTAGAGAGCTTAGAGCAAAGACCTATAATGCGGATGTCTATATGCCTATCGAGATAAGTGAGGCTCTCCACCTCGCAGACCGAAAACTTTTGGCTCGCTATGCTTCTCCTGAACGGAATTTTATACCTGAAAAATTAAAAGATAAGCAAGGTTACTGGACGACCCTTTACCAGACGGGCCATGTCTATGCCTATAACACCCAACTTGTTGCTCCCAAGGATATTCCCCGTTCCTATGATGATCTACTGGATCCCAAGTGGAGGGGAAGGATCATAATGCATAACGAAGAAGAGTTTTGGTACGCATCTGTACTGGAAATATTGGGTAAGGAAAAAGGGACGAGCCTGATGCGAGGGCTGGCTCAACAAAAACCTCAATTTCAGGGAAGCAAGACGCTGATGATGCAGCTGCTCTGCGCCGGCGAGGTTGCGCTTGCGATCCCGGTAAATTTCAATCAAGCCAATGACGCCGTGAAAAAGGGGTGCCCAAGCGATTGGGTTGTCATCGAGCCCCAAACCCAGCGCCCGCCCTTTGTCGTTGCTATGGCTCCCAATGCTCCGCATCCGGCAGCGGCAAAGTTATTTATCGATTTTATGCTTTCTAAGGAGCCGCAAAAGTTTATGCAGGAAAATATCTTTCGCCAATCGGGAAGGTCGGATGTAGAACCGAGTGGCGACCTCGTAAAGCTGAAAGGAGTTCGTACTTGGGAATCCGATTGGGACCTGATCTTTAAAAATGCGGCCGGGCACAGAGATAACTATAGAAAAATATTCAATCTACAATAACCTGCACGAGAGCCGTGGATATTTGATCTCTGCCTTTGCCCGGGCGCGACGCGGCGCCGCCGGGTATCCAGACGCGATGCCGTCAACCCAGCGGTCTTTGCTCGTCTTATTTAGATCGGTCAAGCAATCCGGGTAGTCTCATTGCCCGGATTGCTTTTGTCATGGCTTCGGCGCTGTGGCGCTTAGGCTATTCCGACAATCTTTGATTCGATTCAGGCGCCCTCTTGCCTGCCTCTGTTCACCCCCGCACTTTACGAACTCCTAGAATTGACGACAAAGTCGTCATTTGGTATGTTATATGACGATGAAGTCGTCAGAATTCCAGACGAAGCTTCCGATCATCCCGCGCCTGCTCGACCTAAGAAAGCTCTTGAGGCAAAAATCCTATTTTCTTCTGGGACCGAGGCAAACGGGCAAGACCTTTTGGATCGAGCGCTCCCTTGAAGGCGTCAGAAAGTACGACCTGCTCGATACCTCGGTTTATCTTGCTCTCAGCCGGGACCCTTCCCGTATCGCTCAGGAACTTTCGCCACAAGACCGCGTCGTCGTTATTGACGAAATTCAACGGCTCCCGGATCTCCTCAACGAGGTCCACAGGCTGATTGAAGGACGGGGCATTCGCTTTCTGCTGACGGGCTCGAGCGCGCGCAAGTTGCGGCGTGGCGGCGTGAATCTCTTGGGCGGGCGGGCACGGACTCAATATCTGCATCCTCTTACGAGGCAGGAATTGGGATCGCGGTTTGATCTTGGCCGGGCCGCTGAACGGGGGCTCCTTCCGTCGATCTATTTCTCGGATGATTCCCGCTCCGACCTCGAAGCATACACGGGGTCATATCTCCAACAAGAGATTGTCGCAGAGGGCGCCACCCGCAACGTGCCTGGCTTCAGCCGGTTTCTCCGGGTCGCTGCACTGTGCAATGCCACGATCGTTAATTTCACCAACGTTGCCAACGATGCGCAGGTCGCGCGCACGACGGTCTACGAATATTTCGATATCCTCAAAGATACATTGATCGTGTATGAGCTTCCCGCCTGGAAGAGATCAAAAAAGAGGAAGCCGTTGATGTCGTCCAAGTTCTATTTCTTCGATGTAGGCGTAGTCTCCGCGCTCCAGGGGCGTCGGTTTCGGCTAGGCACGCCGGAGTTCGGCGAGGCGTTTGAGACGTACTTGATGCACGAACTGACGAGCTACAAGGACTACGTAACCGGCGATGACCTGGGTCACTGGAGGTCGGCATCAGGGTTCGAAGTGGATTTCATTATCGGCGATCATACGGCGGTAGAGGCCAAGGCTAAGGAAAACGTGTCGGCACAGGATGTGAAGGGGCTGCGGGCGTTGGCGGAAGAAAAAAAGCTGAAGCGACATCTTTGTGTAAGTCTTGAACTCCGCCCGCGCAAGATTGACGCGGTAACGATTCTTCCGTTCCAGGAATTCTTAGAGGAGCTGTGGAGCGGGGAATACGCTTAGTTACAGCCGCCGGTCGAGGCTGCGGTACTGAATGGCCTCTGAGATGTGTGCCGGCAGGATATCTTCGGATGCTTCAAGGTCCGCGATCGTGCGCGCGACTTTGAGGATGCGAGTATAGGCGCGGGCGCTAAGGCCGAGCTTGTTGATCGCGACCTCCAAGAGCTTCTCACCCGCCTCATTGACCCCGCAGTGGCGTTTGATGTCGCGGGTCCCCATTTGGGCGTTGCTGTGAATTCCCCTTTTCTCAAAGCGATTGAGTTGCAGGCTGCGCGCGGCATTGATGCGCTGGCGCACGCTGACGGACATCTCGCCGGAGTCACGCGCCGCGAGTTCTTGGTAGCGCAGAGCCGGGACTTCGACTTGAATGTCGATGCGGTCGAGAAGCGGGCCGGAGACCTTGGAGCGGTAGCGTTGGATCTGGAGCGGAGTGCAATTGCATTCTTTTTGCGGATCAGTGAAAAAACCGCAGGGGCAGGGGTTCATGGCCGCAACCAGCATGAAATTGGCGGGATAATTCATCGAGCCTATGGCCCTGGACACGGTAATGTTGCCGTCTTCCAGAGGCTGGCGCAGAACCTCCAGAACATTGCGCTTGAATTCCGGGAGCTCGTCGAGGAAAAGCACGCCGTTATGCGCTAGCGATACTTCGCCGGGTTTGGGAACGGTTCCACCGCCCACAAGACCGGCATCGGAGATCGTGTGGTGCGGGTAACGAAACGGGCGCGTGGCGATCAGGGACCTCCCATCCATGAGACCCACCACACTGTGTATCTTCGTTGTTTCGAGGGCTTCGGCGAGACTCATATCGGGCAGGATGGTCGGGAGTCTCTTAGCAAGCATCGTCTTGCCTGAGCCGGGCGGCCCGACCAGAATGACGTTGTGGCCGCCCGCGGCCGCCACTTCGAGCGCGCGCTTGACGTGCTGCTGGCCTTTCACCTCACTGAAATCGCTGTCGTACTGCGAGTGCTGCTTAAATAGCTTGTCAAGATCCACATAGGTGCGGCTGATGGTTCTCTCGCCGTTCAGGAGTTCTACGACCTCGGGTAAGTTGTCTACGCTCATGACTTCTATATCTTGAACGACGGCGGCTTCATGGGCATTCATCGCGGGCACGATCAGACCCTTCAATCCCTCTCTCCTTACTGCAACCGCGGTTGGCAGCGCGCCCCGGATCGGTTTTACGGCGCCATCGAGAGAAAGCTCGCCGACGATTAGATAGTCCTTGAGAAGTTTTTTTTGTACGAATCCTTCTGCGGCCAGGATACCGATCGCCATCGGCAAGTCGTATGCCGACCCTTCCTTCTTGATGTCGGCGGGGGCCAGGTTGATGGTAATTTTTTTGGCTGGAAACGAGTAGCCGCAGTTCTTGACCGCGGCGCGAACGCGATCCTTGCTTTCTTTAACAGCGCCCTCGGCCAAGCCGACGGTGGCAAACTGCGGTAGTCCTGAAGCAAGGTCAATTTCAACTTCCACTCGCAACGCGTCGATGCCGTAGAGGGCGGCGCTGAAGACCTTGGCCAGCATGGAGTTTTAAGGTCCTCTTTTCTTCAACGACTTGAGCGAAGATGCCGGTTACGAAGAACGTCGTCTTTGGGTTGCCAATCGAAAATATAGATGCCCCGATTATGGAACAGCGCGGGTTGGCAGAGCACGCGGTCTGCTTCGGCGGGACATCGGGCACAATTGGTTAGCGGGTTATCAGTTACCCTCTGAACCGCTTCAAGGCGGTGTCTTTTTCGGCGTTGGCACTGGGAAAGGGGCATGATCAGCGCTTGGCATTATCACAATGAAAATTCATTAACAACTCCGACATTTTTGCCCTTGCCGCCCACCGAAATATCCATCGTTCGGAATACTTGACTTTTCCAATCAGTTTTATATGTTAGGGCCTCGGTCCCCGTTCAGTCCGGAGGGTCAGTCCACGCCGGGAGGATAAGTCATGAGTCAAAGCAAAGGTTGGAAAGAGCAGCTCGCAGATAAAATGCCTCCAGAACTCGCGCGTGAGATCGATATTTTCGAAACGCAGATGGAACTCCGCAAGCAAGGCAAACTCGACGAGAGGGTCTTTGCGGAGACCCGTTTGCGCCGGGGAGTATACGGGCAGCGCTACGACAACGGCCAAAGGCACGACGGCGTCAAAGTACAGAAACTGAAACTTCCTTCGGGAGGTCTTACCAAAGGCCCGGAAACCGTCTGGGACGCGCCCGGCATGATGCGGATCAAAATCCCTTTCGGCGGCCTCAACGCGGAACAGATGGAAGTTCTCGCGGATCTCTCGGAAGAATACGCCGATGGCATCTCCCATGTTACTACGCGCCAGGACATCCAATATCATTTTGTGCACATCGACGATACTCCGTCATTGATGCGTCGTCTAGCAGCCGTCGGGGTCACAACGAGAGAAGCATGCGGCAACGTCGTGCGCAATGTGACGGCGTGTTCCTTGGCGGGTGTCTGCCACGACGAGACGTTCGATGTGACTCCGTATGCCAAGGCCTGCTCCGAATTTTTGCTGGGCCATCCGGACACGCAGGATTTTGGGCGTAAGTTTAAAGTTGCCTTCTCCGGCTGTGGCCAACACCCGTGCGGTTTGACAAGCATGCATGATATGGGCGCGATCGCGCGCAAGAAGATGATCGGCGGCGTGGAGCGGCGCGGCTTCGAATTTTATATCGGCGGCGGTCTGGGCGCCGTACCCTACCGCGCGCAACTCTTGGAAGAGTTTTTGCCGGAAGAAGAGCTGCTTCCCACGGCCCAAGCCATCGCCCGGGTCTATGCCCGCCTGGGCGAGAAGCGCAACCGGGCGCGCGCGCGCATCAAGTTTCTTATCGCGAACCTCGGAATCGATGAGTTCCGCAAGCTGGTTCGTGAGGAGCGGCAAAAGCTTACGCCGGACAGCCGATGGACCGATTTCCTCGCGCGGGTGCATGAGCCTGCGGAAAGCCCGCTGAAAGCGGGAACGAGTTTGAACGGCAGCGAACGGCCGGAGGGATTCGACGCCTGGTACGCTACCAATGTCTATCATCAAAAGCAGCCGGCTTATGTTGTCGCCACTGTGACGCTGCCCATGGGCGATATCACGGCGGACCAGTTGCGCGACCTAGCGCAGATTGCCCGCCGCTTCGTCAAGGACACAAGCCGGACGACGGTGGAACAAAACATCGTGCTTCGCTGGGTGAGCGGGGCCGACCTGCCACAGCTCTACGGCGCCTTGAAAGCAATCGGCCTGGGCGAGCCTAACGCCGGCACGATTGTCGATGTGACGGCCTGCCCGGGGACGGATACGTGCAAGCTCGGCATCGCCTCTTCGAGGGGACTTGCGCGGGAGCTGCGCGAACGCTTGAGCGAGAAAAGCTTGGAAATGGACGCGGCGGTCAAGGATCTCCGCATCAAAGTGAGCGGGTGCTTCAATTCGTGCGGCCAGCATCACATCGCCGATCTCGGCTTCTACGGCATCAGTCGCAACATCAATGGCTATACCGTGCCGCATTTTCAGGTGTTGCTCGGCGGCAAGTTCAAGGACAACGCCGGCGCCTACGGATTGCCGGTGGCGGCTGTTCCGTCGAAGCGGATCCCGGAGGTCGTGAGCCGAGTGACCGAGCGCTATGTCAAGGACCGGCAAAAAGGCGAGAGCTTTCAGGAATTCATCGGGCGTCTGGGCAAAAAGGAAGTCAAAGCTCTCCTCGAGGACCTGACTCGGGTGCCACCCCACAACATCGACCCTTCTTATTACAGCGACTGGGGCGATCCGCGCGAGTTCACCTTGAACGATATGGGAGTGGGTGAATGTGCCGGCGAAGTGGTTTCACAGACACAGTTTAGCCTGGCCGCAAGCGAACGGGAGCTTTTCGAAGCGCAAATCTACTTTGACGCGGGTGCGCTGAAGAACGCCCTTCGCACCGCCTATCACGCGATGATCCACGCGGCGCAGGGACTGGTTAAGACGGAGAACTATGATATTGCGAATGACGAAGAAACGATTGTGAAGGAATTTCGCGAGCGCTTCTGCGACACGCGAGTATTCTACGACAAATTCCAGGGCAGCAATTTTGCCGACTACCTATTTAAGGCGCGAGAGACTTTGGACCTTGAGAACGGAGTAAACAAAGAATTTGCGCTGCGGCGCTTGCAGGAGGCGCAGCTGTTTATCGATGCCGCGCACAGTTGTTACAACAAACTGCAGGCGCATGA
>JBOHVR010000205.1:0-3489 GCA_050735755.1 Binatia bacterium | reverse complement strand
CTACGGAACCAACTGCTATGAGCTGCTCTTGCTCTTCTGCCGAAACCGCAGCAACGGGGAGAAGGAGTATCAAGACGTCCTCAAGGACTTTGCAAACTCTTTATGGAGAACTGACCTTCCTCTCGTAACCGTTCAGCTCCCCATTTACAACGAGCGCTATGTTGTCAGCCGGCTCATAAAAGCTGTCATCGCCCTCGATTATCCACGCGACCGGTTGAAGATCCAGGTTCTCGACGATTCCACGGATGATTCGGTGGAAATCGTCAAGCAGCTCGTCGCAGACTATCAAAAGCAGGACATCCCGATTGTCCATCTCCAGCGCTCGAACCGACAGGGCTTCAAGGCAGGAGCCCTCAGGGAAGGCATGGAGAAGGCAAGTGGAGAATTCTTTGCCATCTTCGATGCCGACTTCATTCCGCCGCCTGACTTTCTGCGGAAAACCATTCCTTACTTCTTGAATCCTAAAGTTGGCATGGTGCAGACGCGCTGGAGTCACATCAATTCCGACTACTCCCTCCTGACACGAGCGCAGTCGATAGGAATCGATTCTCATTTTTCCATTGAACAAGGCGCGAGAGCTTGGTCGGGCCTGTTTCTTAACTTCAATGGCACCGCAGGCATCTGGAGACGGCGGGCTATCTCGGAAGCCGGCGGTTGGCAAGCCGACACGCTGACAGAAGACATGGATTTAAGCTACAGGGCCCAATTAGCTGGTTGGCAATTGAAGTACCTTTTGGAAGTTGCCTGTCCGGCGGAGCTTCCGGTGCAGGTGGCGGCCTTTAAATCGCAACAGTTTCGGTGGGCCAAAGGCTCGATACAGACGGCGCGCAAGATAATCCCAGCTTTGCTCAAGGCGCCGTACTCGCGGTTCGCCAAATACCAGGCGATTCTTCACATGACTCACTACATGGTTCATCCGCTGATGCTGGTAACGATTCTGCTCTCCTACCCGGTGGTCCTTCTCCAGAAGTACGAGTCAAGTCCGTGGTTGCTGATCGGCGCTTTCATTCTATTCCTAATGGCAACGTTAGGCCCTTCGATCTTGTATCTTGCCTCGCAGAAATGTCTCTACCATGACTGGCGTTCAAGAATACGCTGGATTTCACTTATGACGCTAATCGGCACGGGCGTCTCCTTAAACAACGCGCGCGCCGTTTTGGAAGGGCTTTTCCTTTCCGGTGGAAGGTTTATTCGGACCCCGAAGTTTGGAACTTTTCGCCGCGACGATCTCGCAAGAAGACGGGACTATCGACTTAAGATGGACCTACTTCCCTATCTTGAATTCGCTCTCGGCGCTTATGCCCTGTTTGCACTCAACAAAGCCATAACGACCCCGGGCATCCTGATCAGCCCTTTTCTTTTCATGTATACGTGCGGATTCTTCTACATCTCCTTTAGGGGAATCAGCGAATCACTGGAATGTACCGTCGGGAAATTTAGGTCACGCCGACATATTATGAGCGAACCCAGCGCGGCTGAGCCGTAACCAAAAAAGAAACACAAATGTCAGCACGAACGCCACGAAGAGCGCGAAGCTTAGAAGTACAGATATCCGAATCCTTCCTGATTTTCGTGATCTTCGTAGTCAGAAAGTGTTTCGTCGAATGCTGAAGGCTCGTCAGTAAATTTGTACATGCTGCGCAGAAACTTCCGCCTGTAATAGTACAAAGCGACATGAAGCTCTTTAAATTTTTCCTCCATGCCAAATTTCCCCTGCGCGCTCTGGGAATTCTGACCCTGCTTGTGACATTGGCGCCCCACACCGTAAGTCTGAGTCAGAAACTGGCTGAAAGCCCGTGGCCTACCTACCGCGGTGACTTCAAACGGACAGGGCGAAGCAATTATAAAGGCCCAGCCACAAATCAGCTTCGATGGGTTTTCTCCACCGGCCTTTCGGAAAAGAATGGAGGCATTGAGACCGATCCGGTAATCGGACCTGACGGAACGGTTTACATCGGCGCAAACAATGGGATTTTTTACGCGCTGAATCCTGAAGACGGTTCTATTCGCTGGGCCTTTCCTACCGAGTTTGACACCTTTGCGATCTATTCAACCCCCATCGTTGATCAGCAGGGACTCGTCTACGTCGGTGCCAAAGATGGAAATGTCTATGCGCTGAGAGCTCCAAAGCGCGGGATCATGGGGGAATTGGTCTGGTCCCTGAACCTCGGCACCACCATACAGACCTCACCTGCCTTTACACCAGACGGAACTCTCGTGATCGGCGCCGACGATTGGGCTTATTACGGGATCACACCCCCGCGGGGCGGGACCGGCCCACGGATAAAGTGGCGCTTCCAAACGCAGGGCACTCTGATTACGTCGCCGGCCGTTGACTCTGACGGAACGGTCTTTGTCGCATCGATGGGCGGAAAGGTCTATGCTCTGGAGCCGCCCAAGGATGCGGGCCAGCCGGTGAAAGTCCGCTGGAGCTTCTCCTCAGGCGCGCGCGATGACAAGGGAGGTTTTGAAAATGCGCCGGCCATTGATAACGAGGAGACCCTCTATATTGGCGGAAATGACGGGATTCTTTACGCGCTGGACACTAAGACAGGCAAGGTTAAGTGGACTTTTGACGGCGTCGCGCGTTCGGGGTATCGAACATACGCGATCTTTTCTTCTGCAGCTATCGGGACTGATCGCACAGTCTACTTCGGTGGGAAGAACGGCGATCTTTACGCAATTCGCCAGCAGCAAGGCTTTTTCGGCTCAGGCCCACAGGTGCTCTGGCAGCACAAACTGGGACCGGGAATCCAATCTTCTCCGCTCCTCGCGGCTGACGGAACCGTTTATCTTGGTGACGAGCGTGGTACCTTTCACGCCATAAGGCCGCCCGCTTCAGGAGGATCGGGAACGGCCTTGTGGAAATTTTCCACGAAAGGGACCTTGATCTCTTCCCCTGCTCTTGCCGCTGACGGAACGCTCTACGAAGGTTCCATGGACGGTAAACTCTACGCCTTCAAAGCCGGCGCCGCCAAGCCCCGCGCCGAGGGACCCTTCTCAGGGACTTGGTATGGAACCTATGAAAGCCAGCTAATCTCGGGACAAGTCAGGGCTGTCCTTCGACAAGAAGGCACACAAGTTTGGGCCGGTTGGTTCCTTGCTGGAGTAGGACGGGGGGAGGGACAGGCAACTGCCCAAGACAACCGCCTGGCATTTACACTGCCCATAAAGACGGCCCGCTGTCAGGGAATTGTCCGCGGCGGGGCACAAAGAGACGGAAATCAAATCCGCGCCGATATTCAGATTGACCAGTGTGGAGGAAAAGTTGTAACCGGCAAACTCACGATGCGTAATAGCTGAAACAAATCAGCGACTGGTCAAGAACTCGAAGTTTAGAAGCTTCCGCTAGTCGCCAGAGTTCGATCTCTCCGGCCTTATGAAAATCTCGCTCATTATTCCCGCTCTTAATGAGGAAAAATCTCTGCCCGATGTCCTGGCATCGGTCCCGGCGACCGCAGTTGATGAAATCATTGTGGTGGATAACGG
>JBOHVR010000204.1:0-2677 GCA_050735755.1 Binatia bacterium | reverse complement strand
TGATCGAGCAGGTGAAGGGCGACGACGTGGTGGCCGTACTGATCGACGAGGCCCAAGACCTAAGCGATGAGATGCTTGAAGAGCTCCGATTGCTCTCGAATCTGGAGACCGATAAGGAAAAACTCCTTCAAATCGTTCTGATGGGGCAGCCCGAACTCGAATGGAAGCTTGATCGCCCCGAGCTCCGCCAACTCAAACAACGAGTGGCCATGCGCGGCCGGCTTTTGCCGCTCAGTCGCCACAACGTCGGACTCTATATCGCTTCTCGCCTCAAGACAGCCGGCTATGGAGGCAACGAGTTGTTTGCGTCTGAGGTTGTCGACAAGGTCGCCCACTATTCGAAAGGAATTCCCCGGCTCATCAACGTTATCTGCGATAACGCGTTGCTCATTGCCTATGCAACTTCGAGCCAACAAGTCTCGGGAGCGATGATCGACGAGGTTGCGCGCGATCTGCGGCTTGCCGAGTCGGCCCCGGTCGTAAAGGAAACTCCGGCAACCCCTGCAACGGCGCCAAAAGCGCAATCGGAGGAGGGCCGTTCGCGCACGCAACGAGAGGGGCCAATACTCGATGAGGTCGCCGAATTCAGAGCAAGCCCTAGGCCCAAGTCGCATCGCGCGGCTTGGCTCGCGATTGGAACCGCAGGGTGTTTTGTCGTACTGATCGGCATCGGAGCGGTATTCTATTCGCAGCAACGCAGGGCGGCCCTTTCGGTCTTAACCGCGAAGGTCGAAGATTTTGGCGGCGCGCGCTCAAATCGTTTTGCGCAAGCTAAGCCGCCGGCGACCGCTTCAAAGCGCGAGACTTCCGCAGCGCCAAACCAGCGCCAAACACCGGCCACTCGAGGTACCTTGCCATCGATGCGAGACCGAAATCCAGTCGCGGCTGTTCCAGAAACCAGCAAGCCCGGCGGCGCTCCAGCCTCTCAAGCGCCGGAGCATTCAGCGGATAAGTCCCCTCCTGAGAACGCTGAGCAGGATCGCGATAAGTTGAAACCCGTCGCTAAAGAACCACCAAGTGAGGGTGCTCCCCATCTCACTTCCACGAGCGAGAAACTAGAAACTAGAGTCTATCGAGCCATTAGCAACCGCGCGATCCGCGGCGTGGCGGTTTCAATTGTAGACGGTACCGTTTATCTGGCGGGGCAAGTTGCTACCGAAAGACAAAAAGCCGCCGCGGCGCAAGCTGCGCGCAGCGTTCCCGGTGTTAAAGAGGTTCGCGACCAGATCACCGTGGATTTCGGCGTTGGACCTGCGGCGCCAGGCTAAGCCGGGGTCTACGATCGTTTAATTAATTGGGGACGCAACTACAAAGCGAGCGTCGTCTTTCGGCACTCCGAAGCCGCAGCGTGGTCGCAGGTAACGGTCAAATTCCTCGTCGGTGGAAAATTTGAAGCGAAACGCGCCCTTTTGACCCCACAGCTCCTTTGCGGGGACTTCGCACTGGCCGCAGTTGCCGCCTTCTTCGCATTCCAAAGCGGGTGATCCTGTTGTGATCATCGCCTTACTCCCGACCCTCGGGTCCAAGCCTCGAGCGTTGGCTCGTACAACTACGCCTTTACCGATGTATTGGATGCCGGGAAACTTTCGGGTCGTCTTATCCGGATTGAGATCGACGGGGGCTTCTGAAAATACGCCAGCCAAGATTTCATTGGTTTTCGCATCGAACTCGACGGCTTCTCCGGTGGGAAGCGTGACGATCGTCCGTCCACGCCGGTTGGAGATTGCCGGCAGATAATTCCGCGGAAAAAAATAGATGACGCTATTCATAAGCTCGCTGAGTCTGAACTGCCGATCGCGGGACGGAACCCAGTCCGAAATGTACAGATGGTTGTCCTGTCTCGCACGGTCGTCAAAGCGGAACTGGAAGTCTCTGGTGAAAAGCAGGTTTTTTGCGATGTCATAAGAATGCGGGAGTATCCGGTTGCCGCCACGGTTGGAAAACTCAAACCCGACGATTTTGCTGTGTCGATTTCTGCGGTACTGCCACGCGGAAGTAATCGGCGTGCCGAAGGCTCTTACCAGAAGAACCGTATCATAATCGACTCGCGGCGTAGTTGACTCTTTTTCCGGTGCGCCAGCAACAGACTCCGGAAAGATTTCTCTTTTCAAAGCGTCCACCGGAAGCTTCGGCACTTTCTCGACCTTCGTTGATCCAGGCTGGGGCTCGCGGCTAACCAAAGATTCTGTTTTAGGGGCTTCACGGCTGGGCTCCAGACTCGGTGGCTGCGGGCCGGAATTTGTCCTACAGCCCTGCTGGAAAGACAGAAGAGCTAAGAACAAAAATGTGATCAGCTTACGACCTTGGACAGTCATTGCGCGTTTGCCGAAAAATACATTCGTAGTCCCGCACGAGAAATTTCTTTGTTTTCTGGCCAAGCTGTGTTCTCTGCGAACATAAGCAACGTCTATGCCAGCAGTCCGGTTTGCTATGATCTGATGTTTTTAGAATGGCGCGTGACCGAGATGAATCTGCCGAAGGAAATTCCCTACAGCGAGGAAAGCGAAGAAACGCGGTTGAAAAACCAATTCGCAGTAGTGCGGGCTCAGCTCTGATGGCCAACTCCATGAGAGAATGACTTCATGTCGATCGCAGCTCCAAATATTCAAAAATAATCTGTTCAAAAACAATCTGTTGAAGCTTAGCGAAAGTGTCACCTTATCTGCTGAGCGAAAGT
>JBOHVR010000203.1:0-3160 GCA_050735755.1 Binatia bacterium | reverse complement strand
ATGATGGCCAGGTGAACAACATGGTAGACGAAACGGTACGGCGCTGGAGCAAAATCGATATTCTGATCAACAGCGCTGGACTCAGAGGACCTCTGGTGCCGGTGCAGGAGATAACGGAACAAGAATGGGATTCGGTTCTCGCGGTTAACTTGAAGGCGGTGTTTCTTTGCTGCAGGGCGGTTCTAAAAGTCATGATCAAGCAGAAGAGCGGCAGCATTGTCAGTATCTCCGGCACCGCGGGGAAAGAGGGAATGGCTCTGCGCGGCGCCCTATGCGCGGCGAAGTGGGGACTGCTCGGGTTAACCCAGACCATAGCGAAGGAGGCGGGACCGTTTGGCATACGAGCTAATGTAATCTGTCCGGGTGGGGTCGATGAGCCGGATCTTCGGACCATGTATGCCGAGAGAGCCAAAGGCCTCGGAATGGCCTTTCAAGAGTTAGAGAAAAGCGTATTGGAGCAAACACCGCTGCGGAAATACGCCTCTCACGAAGAGATCGCTAAAGCCGCTCTATTTCTGGCGTCGAGCGATTCTGCGCATACGACCGGCGAAGCGCTCAACGTCTCTGGCGGGCGCTTGATGAATTAGTGCAACGCCCAGAGGGGTCTCGTCGCAGGCTTGTCTTTCGGGCGCCAAGATCCAGGACCCAAGCAAGGCCGGCAAGTTTGACACGAGACCCTTTTTTATGCGTTCACCAAGGACGGACAAAGAAAAAGCGGTGATGGGAATCGCCGGCATCGTCCACATAACCTCGCACGCGCTTGCGCAAATCGTTATTCAAACTTACTCGCCGTCCGAATTCCGCGGCCGAACGATGGCCATATTTCATATGACTCACGTGGTACTATTGGTAGGCGGCATTCTCATCGGCGCGCTGTCATCGCTCGTGGGAGCCCAGTGGGCCGTGGCGCTCATGAGCGCTGCGGGCGCGGTGAGCGTGATCATCATGTATATCGCGGTGCCGGCCGTTCGGCTGATCCGCTAGGACTCCCCTACACCATCGGGAGGATTGCCGACCGAAAACAATCATGTGGATGGGCGAAGCAAGCGCAAGAAAATCTTCTTTGGGAAGGGCTTGTAGCAGATCCCCAAAATGGAGGTCAGCAGAATTTACGTCAATTATTCGAAGTATCTCGCTTATAGGAACGGAAATATGGTATGCAAAATATTTCGACTCTCGCTGCCGGAGCGCGGCGAGGCGGTCCTCGAGACAAGAACTTGCCGTCGGTGGTGAAAAAGTCGGGAATAACGAGAAGCCTACATGTTTCCTTATCGCGATGAAAATCAGACACAGCGTCTGGCCATTGTTACCGGGACGATTATCGGGCTAAACGTCCTGAGTTGGCTGTTCGTGCAAGGGGCCGGCACCACATTCTCGCTGGCCAAGTCCGTGTGCGAGCTGGGACTCATCGCCGGAGAGTTGACTGGTTCACTCCCGCCCGGGACACCCTTCCCTATGGGCGAGGGTCTTGTCTGCGCTACCGACCCCGGCCGTCAGGGTTCGCATCTTTTGACCCACATGTTCCTGCATGGGTCGTGGATGCATCTATTGGGAAATATGTGGTTCCTGTGGCTTTTCGGCAACAATATCGAGGACTCGATGGGTCGGCCGCGTTTTGTCGTGTTCTATCTATTGTGTGGATTCGCCGCGGCTGCAGGACAGATCCTAACCGATCCTAGATCGCTTGTTCCGATGATCGGCGCATCCGGCGCGATCAGCGGCGTCATGGGCGCCTATCTGGTGCTTTATCCGACCGTCCGCGTGTACACGTTGGTGCCACTAGGTTTTTTCATCACCTCGATGGCGCTGCCGGCATGGGTCATGCTCGGCTACTGGTTGTTGATCCAATTCTTGAGTGGGTTGACGACCATTGCAGGCGAGGGGGGCGGCGTGGCATTTTGGGCGCATGTCGGTGGTTTCGTCGCGGGCGTGGTGCTGGTAAAGCTATTCGCTCGCTCAGACTATGTAGCGGCCCATCGCGCGCATCACTGGCGTCCGCGGCGTATAGCGCGTGATTTTTGACATCGATGTTAGTAACCCAATAAAGAAGGCACACTGAAATCGATCGTATATTGCCCGAATATTCCCAGCCCTAATCATTCACCTATTAAGTTCGTCTACGGGATGATTGAGGTCGTTTAACACAGAGAACCAAAAGACTCCCATAAACCGAAAACATTCTCGACAAAGACTGACAGAAACCTGACGCAGTCCTTCGTGACAATTCATTTGCCGGGAGCAGAAAGTCTGAAAAACGCCGTCGTGAGAGCGGTGTGGACCGGCATAGTTCTTGCGAAGAATTCTGTATGGCAAATTCCATCGATTACTCCAAAAGACTCCGCGTCATTGGCCAAGTGCTCGAAGCACTGGATGCCAAAGCCTACGATATCGTGTGCTACAGAAACTGCTATCTGGTTCGGTGTCAAACGCAGGAAAAGGAACGGAAGCTTAAGGCGTTCCCGAATTTTCTCCGCCTCTGGAGGGAAGACACGGAACCAAAAACCGCAGCGGCGCCCAACGGGCGACCGCCGATGAATGTCGAGTTGATTTATACTTCGCAGGAGATAGAGGACCTAAACCAACATGGCAAAGCGCGCCGGTGCGATCCCAAGGGCATGCCGAGTCCACACAGCTTATCCAACATGCTCCGCAGCGCCGGCAAAGAGCTGAGTACCAAAAAGAATGTCCGGCTCCTCCTCGTCTCAAACCATGACCACACGGTAGTCATGGTTTACCAAACATCAAACGGTGCTCGCAAAGTGGAGGAGCATCCAGTGTCAGTGCTTTACGACACATGGGTTAAGACCTACGTAAAGCGGAAAGAGTTTGTTCGGGCAGTTGGCTGAGAGTCTGATGGTCGGTGCAGACTCTTCATCCGCGAACCTGTAGCCGTGCTGGAGGGCAGGAAATCGTTATTGGTGTTCGTCGCTCTGTAGTGGTTCTAAGGATCACGAAAGTCGACCACGGCAGGCTTTAAGTCATTAATCTCCGCCGGCTGCAAACACCAACTGGACGATCTGCGAGGCCTGCTCCTGAATACTCCGCAGGTGATCCTCCGATAGCAGGCTTTCCGCATAGATTTTACATAAGTCTTCGGTGCCGGAGGGACGGACGGCGAACCAGCCGCTCCGGGCCGCAACTTTGAGCCCGCCGATATCGG
>JBOHVR010000202.1:0-9391 GCA_050735755.1 Binatia bacterium | reverse complement strand
TGAAGATCGCGACCTGGAACGTCAACGGAATTCGCGCGCGGCAGGCAGAGTTGTTTGGATGGATCAACCGGGATCACCCGGATATCGTTTGCCTGCAGGAGCTTAAAGCGGCCACTGCGCAGATCCCTTCTCTACTCTGCGACATTCCGGATTATTGGTGCTGCTGGCATGGGGAGCGCGCCTATTCAGGCGTCGCCTTGCAAATTCGTAAAGACCTGATTTCTGAACAACCCTGCTTCGTTCATCCTCCTTTCGACTACGAGACCAGAGTCGCAACATTCCAGTTAGGGAACGTCATCGTCGCCTCCATCTATGTTCCCAACGGAGGAAAGGATTTCTCGGCCAAGATGCGCTTCCTCGAAGCGCTGCAAGAGTATGTCGCTGAAGTCCACGACAGTGGGGGCCAGCTCATTCTCTGTGGCGACATGAATGTTGCGCGCACGGAATTGGACGTTCATCCTAAGGAGCGAAACGCAAAGGCAATCGGTCAGAGACCGGATGAGCGCGCCCTGATGGAGCGCATCCTGGCTCAGGGCCTCATCGATATCGGCCGCGCCATGGATCCTGACAATGATCAGCTTTTCACTTGGTGGGCACCGTGGCGCAACATGCGCCAGCGCAATATCGGATGGAGGCTCGACTATCTCTTCGTCAGCAAGCCTTTGGCTGAGCGTTTCTCAGGTTGTAAAGTTCTCACCGAGGTCGGTACAAGCGATCACGCGCCTGTTTTAGCGGACTTTGCGCTATCTTGATTTGTTGAACAAGATAAACGAGTATCCTTTTTCGAGGCGGAGGGTCGAACCCGTTTAGCTGTGGTTCTCGATTAACGTCAGGCGGTAACGCAGGAGGCACCCTATGGAGAATTATTATGAAGACGAGGATGTCGGCAACATAGCGTTGTTGGAGCACATCAACGTCCAAGTCCCCGATCAACCCTCGGCCATTCTTTTCTATGTGGTCGGGATGGGCTTCACCCGTGACCCGTATCTCACCGTGGGCCTGAACAACATGTGGGTCAATCTCGGCGAGCAGCAGTTTCATTTGCCCACGAGGGCGGCGCAGATTATTCCCGGTCATATCGGAATTGTGGTTCCAGACGTAGAAGCTCTGCAGGCGCGCTTGAACGGGGTGCAAGAGCCGCTTAAGGGCACCCGGTTTGCCTGGTCGGTTGAAGAAGGATATGTGGCGGCAACATGCCCCTGGGGCAATCGATTCCATTGCTTCGAACCCACGGAGAGGTTTGGTGACATGTCCCTCGGTATTCCCTACATTGAGTTTCAGACAAAGCCAGGCACCGCAGAGGGAATCGCACGCTTCTACGAACAGGTGATGGGAGCGCCTAGCGCCGTTGATTCTGAGCCCCCTGCAGCGCGGGTGGCAATCGGACGTAACCAATGGATTGTTTTCCGCGAAACGGATTCAGCGATTCCTCCTTATGACGGCCACCACATTGCCGTCTATCTGGCAAAATTCTCAGGGGCCTATCGGTTCATGAAGGAACGCAACTTGATCACTGAAGACGTCAGAAATCATCAATTTCGCTTCAACGCGATTGTCGATCCGAAATCGGGAAAAGAGCAATTCCTGCTCGAACATGAGGTGCGCAGCTCGCGCCACCTTATGTATCATCGGCCGTTTGTGAACCGCGATCCCGTGCAGACGCAGCGAAGTTATCGACGCGGTCGCGATGGCTTAATTCCTTTCAATGCGCAGGTAGCCGTTCGATGAAAGCAGTACGTATCCACGAATTCGGCCCGACCGAAGAGGTTCTCCAATACGAAGAAGTTCCCGTCCCCCAACCCAGCGCACAAGAGATTCTCATTAAAGTTGAAGCCGCTTCTTTGAACCGCGCGGATCTCGGACTACGGCGCGGCACATACCGCGTCGCGCCGGAAGATCTTCCCATCACTCCCGGACGAGAGTTCGCGGGAACCGTTTCTGCCTTGGGAGCAGACGTGCACGATTACGCCGTTGGCCAGCGCGTTCTCGCCTATCCGGGCAAGGGAGGTTACGCCGAGTACGCCTTGTCTAAAGCTACTCTAGTCCGCCCCATCCCGGCGGGCGTCGATTCCGTGACGGCTGCTGCGGTGCCGACTGTATTTCTGACCGCATGGTTTGCCTTTCTTGAAGATGCCCGGCTCAAATCCGGTAATTTCGCTCTGATTCATGCGGGAAGCAGCGGTGTCGGGAATGCGGCCATCCAGGTCGCCAAACATTTTGGGTCACACGTCGTTGCCACTGCGGGAAGCGAGGACAAGTGCCGGCGCGTCCGCGAGCTTGGCGCTGATCTAGTGATCAACTATGCGGCCAACGACTTTGCACCAGAGGTGCTTCGCTTCACGGGCGGTCGAGGGGTGGACGTCGTTTTGGAAATGATCGGGGGCGAGGTCTATCACAAGAGTCTTCAGGTGCTTGCCCCCGGCGGTCGTTTGGTGTCAATCGGCGGCGCGTTCGGCGCAATTCCGGAACCGCCGCCCGCTTTAACAGAGGGGCGAAAGGCTACCCGTTTTTCTATTACCAGCTATCTTGCGACTCATCCCGAAGGTTTAAGACAACTTGACGAAATTCTAAATCTAGTCCGCGCCGGCACATTCAAAGTCATCATAGGTCGCCCCTTCCCTTTAACCGAAGCCCGCGCCGCACAACGGTACCTGGAGAGCCGCGACCACTTCGGCAAGGTCGTGCTTGTTATGTGAAGATTTAAGCGGCGGAGCGTTGAGATTTCCGATAGGCCGCTATTCCAATATTCCATCAGTCCTAACATTTAGAATTTTTAATGCGCGCTCATGATTGATTTGCGCAGTGACACTGTCACCCAACCCACGCCTGCCATGCGCGAGGCAATGGCACGGGCCAAGGTGGGGGACGACGCTCGTGAGGGTGATCCCACGACACGCCGTCTGGAAGAGGCGGCGGCCCGCCTGCTGGGACTGGAGGCAGGCCTCTACGTTCCGTCGGGAACGATGGCAAATCTTGTCGCAGTCATTGTTCATACCTCCGACAGAAAAGGCGTGGTCCTTGAAGCAAACTCCCACATTGCCACGGTCGAGTTAGGAAGCTTCACGAATCTCACTGACACGGCCCTTTCTCCCGTCCACGGGAGCTATGGCGTCATGGCAAGTGCGGATGTTGAAGAGGCGTTCAGGCAGGCCAGGTCCCAAGGTAGTCCTGTGGGAGTCCTCTGTCTGGAGAACACTCATAACAACGCGGGCGGCACGATTGTTCCGCAAGAAGACATGAGAAGACTGATCGACCTGGGACACGACCACAGCGCTGCAGTTCATGTCGATGGAGCCAGAATCTTCAATGCAGAAGTCGCTCTCGGAAAAAGAGCCGCGGAACTCGTCCAGGGCACAGACTCGGCAATGTTCTGCGTCTCGAAGGGTCTCGGAGCTCCGATAGGCTCCGTGCTTTGCGGCTCGCGTGAATTCATTGCGCGCGCAAAACAAGTGCGCATGTGGTGCGGCGGCACGATGCGGCAATCGGGTATGGTCGCGGCCGCTGGCCTCGTTGCGCTGCAAGACTACCCGGCACGCTTTCATGCCGATCATGCCAACGCCCAACTTCTGGCGGCGGGCCTTTCAGAACATCTGGTATTGAGAGTGGACACGCGCTCGGTGCAAACGAACATGGTTTATGTGCGCGTAAGCGATCCCAATTTCGACCCGCTTCAATTCGAGCGATTCTGCTATGAGCGCAAAGTATGGGTGAGAGCGAACAAAGATCGCTTCCGCTTCGTTCTACATCATCAGGTCTCCAGCTCAGACGTCGATGAGGCGATTAAAGTGATCAACAGTTTTTCGATTTCCTAAATTCCGAGTTGTAGGGGGGTTGAGCGAAGCGAAACCCATCGAGCGAACACGATGGGTATCGGCGCGTTGCGCCTCTACCCATCCTACGAACTATTCAAAAAATGTGGTGGGGTAGAACACCGAAGGAAACAAAGAGAATAGTTCTGGCTGTAATCGCAGGGCATGTTGCTGTCATTGCAGCCATTCTTGTATTTGGAACAAGCGACAAGGTTCTCGCACTAATCAGCGTAACCGTTGTTGCGGCAATTGCGTACTTCTGGTGGGGCAAGAAATTTTCTGCTGCGAAGTAAGCGGCAATATCAGTCCACGACCGCGATGCCCGAGATTTCTATCATGCAGTCCGGATTGTAGAGACCTTTGACTTCCACGAGCGTGATGGCGGGAAAATACTTTCCAAAGACTTCACGATAAGCTTCTGCGATGGGCTTTTTGTTAGTGTGATATGCCCTCACATCGGTGACGTACATGGTTAAGACAGCGAATTGTGTGGGGTTACCCCCTGCTCCTTCGATAGCCCTTTTAAGATTATTCACGACCTGGCGAAACTGGGTCACGAAATCGCCCCTCCCAACAACAGCGCCGTTTGCATCAAATGGAGCCTGCCCGGCGACGTGAACGAGCGTTCCGGACTTGATCTTTGCCACATGCGAATAGCCGACCGGTTTCTCGAGCCCGACTGGATTGAGTAACTCAAAAGACATACAGCCTCCTGACAGAAAAGCGGCAAAATGGAGTAATGGAGTGATGGACTGTTGCGAGTTTCAATACTCCAATACTCCATAATTCCCGCTCCGTTATTTCCATGCTGTGATGAATTGTTTCATCTCGCCTACCACGTCCGGCGAGTTGGGAACGTATGGGAGGATCATCCGTGTTATTCCAGCTTCGGCGAAGGGCCGGAGTCTTTCCTCCAACTCTGCCACTGACTTTGCCGCCACGACAGGTAACCCATTAAAGAAGCGGTCGGATACCAGGACTCTGGCGGCCTCGAAGCCATGTTGCTTCCAGGCCGCGCGCATCGCTTCTACTTCCGCGCCAAACCCCATCCTCGTAATGAGGTCACGATAGTAATCTGCCAGAGTATAAAATGTAATCACGCGGCTCAGTGCGGCGCGCGCCGGAGCGTAATCATCCGCGATGGAACAACGCACTTTAGAGATGATTTGCAATGCATCGGGATTCTTCCCTGCTTCTTGTGCCCCGGCTCGCACCTCGCCGATGATACGTCCGATCTCCTGCGGGTTCGCCATATTGATAAGAACGCCGTCGCCAAGCTTCCCTGCCAGGCGACTCATCTTCGGCCCGAACGCCGCGACGTAAATCGGAATTTTCCTGGCCGACGGCTTAAACGCCAGCTTGAATCCATCGGCGGAGTAGTACTTTCCATCGAACTTGAGCTTTTCGCCGCGCAATGATGCCTGGACAATGCTGAGGTATTCCTCGAGTCGTGCCAGCGGGTGATCAAATGGAAGACCGTGCCACTTGGCGATCGTCGGATTAGAAATGCCGACGCCCAGTAAGAAACGACCCCTGGACAGCTCGTCGAGGCCCGCTGCCTGAAGCGCCAGCGTCACGGGTGTTCTGCCGAGTATATGGTACACCGCAGAGCCAATTCTGAGCTTCGACGTGACAGCCGCAACGGCTGAGAGCATGACCGTCGGGTCTTTGTTATTGGCTTCGCCGCCCCAAGCGCAGCCAAACCCGTGTTGCTCGGCCAATCTAGCGAGCTCCGGAATTACGTCCATAGGCAGAGAGGCGCCGGAATTGAACTCAATGTCAATCTGCATGGTTAGTTTCAGAGTCTCGAGAAGTTTCAACCCGAAACACGAAACTCAAAACTCGAAACCGTTATTAGACTGTTCATTTGAGATAACTGGCAGGCAAATTTTTCTTCAAGATCTCAATCTTTTCAGTTTCTTCCACATGGCGAATAAAACGGTACTTGTTTTCCACCTCATCCACTGGATAAGGCGGCACTTCGGTTCGCGTTGAGTCCACCTTCGCAGCGATAAACGTTAGCTCGTTTCCCTTTAATGCCGGACCTGCCGCCTGCGCGAATTCTTCCACGGTTCTGGCCCAAAGGGATTTTCGTATACCTGCCGCCCGGGCCATTCCCACGAGATCGGTTCCGTATCCGGTGGCCGTCTGGCCGCTTCCTGACGCTTCGTAGACTTCGTTGTCAAAGACAATGTGTATCAAATTTCGCGGATTCTTATGCGAGATGGTAGGCAAAGAACAGAGATTCATCAGTAAAGAGCCGTCTCCGTCGAGACAAATGACCTTGCGATTGGGAAGCCCTAACGCCATTCCGAGAGCGATCGAGGAAGCCAAACCCAGCGTCCGCACACGAAAGTTCCCGTCGCCGGGTCTCAGCGCGTTCCATTCCACATTGTTTGCGCCCGCGCTCGTTACGACCAGAGCATCTCCTGCTTCAGCCGCGAGCACTTTCAAACAGTCAAAACGTTTCATGCTAATTCTCGCTCGGTGTCGTCATTCAAACGCGCAGCGGTGCGCGGCGACCCAGTCCTTCCTTGGTTAAGAGGACCGCTACGGGCAATCTCGAGTCCTCGGCTAGAACTTGCGCTCGATAAATCAGCTCTTGTGCCTGGCCGGGATCGCGCAGAGTGTAGTAGCGAATTCCCAATCCTTTCAGCACAGGTTCAGTCATGCTCCCTGTAGTGCTGAAGTTCCGGTCGCCCATATCGCCGGCATAGTACACGAGAAGCAAAACGGGTATCTGATACTGCAAAAGTGTACTGACAATGCCGTTAGTGCTGTTGTAAAGACCCCCATTCTGCATGATCAATGCGCCCTTCTTGCCGACCAGAAAGCCGCCCGCACAAATTCCTATCCCTTCTTCTTCGCGGCACAGCGGGACGTGGATAATGTCTGCGTCCTGCCCGGTGATGGACAGAAGCTCAAAAAGATTAATGTCCGGGAGCGTCGCGATAAGATTGATGCCGGCTTTCTTTAGGCCGTTAAGAATTTCTTTGCCGGCGGTTACCGCGTCCACAGGATCTCCCTGAAAGTATTAGCGCTCACCGATCAGGCCGTTCCATCGTTTCGCTCACTGGCGCAAGACGAAAATCAAGCAACGCGGTCTGGCCCTGGGCGATGGCCTTGAGCCCGCGCTCGAAAGCGCTGCGTACTTCTCCGGGCTCAACGACCTGTTCCCCATAGCCGTCAAAGGCACGGGCGATAGCCGCATAGTCCGGGCTTGGCGCAATAGAAGTGCCGACATAAGTATTCGTGCGCTTCGCCCAGCCATCGGGATAATATTTAGGAACCCCTGTCTTCATCGATAGATAGCCTTGATTGTTAAACAATCCAATCAGAATTGGCAGCGCCTGCTCCTGAGCACAGCCCAGGGCGGCCAAAGCCGGATCATAATTAAAGGCTCCATCGCCGATCAGACAGATAACGGGTCGCTTAGGAGCCGCGGCTTTGACCCCTAAAGCCGTTCCCAATCCTGTCCCGAGGCCTCCAACGCATCCTGCAAAGAACGCTGCCGGCTTCATGTTGTCGAGATATTGATGAATCGCGAGACGGTGAGTTATGGTTTCTTCGACAAGCATCGCGTCCGCAGGCAAGACACGGCTAATTTCATAAGCCACCCAGCGCGTGTCCATAGGCTTGCGCTCTCTGAATCCCAGGGCCGTTTCCTGCCAGACCTTTCTTCTCTCACTGTAGCGCTTGGCTAGGAGCTCGCGCCGCTCTACACGCGATGGATCGTCTTTGGTCACGCGCTTTTTCAGCTGTCCTAACAAAAGGTCTAGCGAACTCTCAATTTCTCCTGCGAGGCAAAGGTCGTTTTTGAATCCCCAATAAGGGAGCTCGGCCCGTACAGGGTTGTCGTGCAAGACCGCGACCTTGACGTTTTCGTCAGGTCCGGCCGACGGCGGATGCCATGGAGCAACCGCCCCCAGGAAGAAAATCAGGTCTGTCTGTTCTAAGTATTCCTGCGGATTGAAACCGCCGTGGAGTGGATGGTTACGCGGAAAATTGACGTAGCCGGCGCTTCGAGTTTCCACCACGGGCGCCGCGATCAGTTCCGCGAGTTCGACCGTGCAGGCCACGGTATGCGCATTGCGGCCGGATTCCTCCGAGACAACCACGGGACTTTTCGCTTTCGCCAAAAGCGCGGCCAGTTCCTCGATTCCCTTTGGATCCGCGGCGGGTGCCAGCGGCAAGCTTGCGCTCGGCAAGGGCTTGTCTGACATTTTTTCAAACAGGTATTCCATCGGGACTGAGATAAAGACCGGCCCTTTGGGAGCTGCCGTCGCGATCTGGCAGGCGCGCTGAATCGTAGCCGGCAATAGGGCTTTGTTATTGATTCCGAAGCTCCACTTCACGCAGTGCTCCACTAATCGGGCTGGACCGCCTATATCTGCCAAGCTGCCAAGCCACTGGCCGCCCGGATCCGGTCCTTCATCCTCGCCAAAGGCGATTGATTCGCCCGTAAGGACGACCATCGGAACCTGCTCGTGCAATGCGCCGCGCATCGCCATCGTTGCATGGAGCGAGCCGACGGTAGTGTGGATCATCACCGCGGGAAGCTTTCCCGTGGCCTTCGCAAACCCGCTCGCCATGCCTACGGCAGTTTCCTCGTGTCGAGTGCTGAGGTATAAAGGCACACCCTCGCTCTGCGCTCTCGCCTTGGCTACCGCCTCCCACACCGGCGACCATTCCGATCCCGGCGAAGCAAAGATGTGGTCGACACCCATACCCGCCAACACGCGCAGCAGCGCCTCCGCCCCGTTGAGTCCCCTGGTCTGAATCATATCGTCTCCGTGAAGTACAATTCTTAATTCAAAAACTCAGACATCCGAATCAGCTCAGATTATAAAACCGCCGCGCGTTGCTGGCGAGGATGTTTTTCTTTGCTTCCAAAGAAACGTCCTCCCTGCGCCATAGCAGCACGGCCGAATCCGGCCAGCTCATGTCCCAATGCGGATAGTCCGAAGCATACATCAGCGTCTCCGAGCCAACCTCGTTCACGACAAAACCGATCATCCGTTCTTCGGGCTCGCAGCCGTAATAAATTCGCCCTCCGGTCAAGTACTCGCTGGGTTTCTTCTTACACAGAGGCGCTTCGACTTTTCCGCGTTTCTCCCATTCTTCATCCATGCGCTCGGACCAGTAAGGCAGCCAACCGCAACCGATCTCGAGATAGCCCAATTTGAGCTTAGGAAACAGCTCCGGGATGCCGCCAAAGACCATCGCAGTGAGCTGCCGCAAAACCGGAAATGGATGCCCCGTTGTGTGCAGACAAATAAATTGGTCGAAGATCTCGCTGCCCGCCTCGTCGCCGCCAAACGCATGAATCGCAATCGGGCTGTCCAGCCGCTGCGCCTCCTCGTAAAGCGGGCGGAACTCGGGACTCGCTAAATTTTTGCTGTGCGCTTGCGCCGCCAGCATACCGCCTACCAGGCCCAGTTCGGTCACCGCACGATTCAATTCCTTTGCTGCTTCGGAGGGATTATAAATCGGCAAATTCGCGACTGCTTTCAAACGCGGCGAAGCTTTGCAGTAATCGGCGATGAAATCGTTATAGGCTCTGCATAAGGCGGCGGCGAAGG
>JBOHVR010000201.1:0-2960 GCA_050735755.1 Binatia bacterium | reverse complement strand
TGGGTGCTCAGGGCGAACAAGGAGATCACAATCTTATAAGTATTGTCGTTCAGAGCGCCGAGAAATTGCGCCCAAAGAAAAGACTGAAATCCCGCTGATCTTAGGAGATCGGTGTACCTGCCCATGCTCTGTAATCTTGTGCTTCTAGAGTGCGGCTAAAAATTCAATCTCTGGGGTCATGTCCCCGAAATGACCCGAGCTGCAAAGTTTCCGGCCACGGGCCGATGAGACGAAAAAAAGCTAGGTAGCGGCAAATGCTATAACTCACTTCCGCTTAAGTAAAGCCTGGCTGGCATGCAAACCCGCCTAAGGCTGTCAAGAGGGCGCGCGCGCCGGTTTTCTCACCAGATGGTCCTGACGACGCGGTATTTCCCTTCGAGAAAATCCTTCGCCTTCTCTTCCGCCTTTTTTTGGGTTGTGCCGGTGAAGCGGTAAGGAACGCCGGATTCGCCCAGCAGGAGGCAGGTTTCGTCGAGCTTGCGCCCGGACACGAATGCAAGATAGGACGACCACCCGTGTTCATCTTTCGCGCTTCTGATCTCTAAACGGGCGACGGCGTCAAGCGTGGGGATTTCAACGTCAAATTTCATGACACAAGAATTTAGATGGGTTTTCAGATAAGTCAAACGCCGGCGGCTTCATTGGCATTTCCCTCGCGCTGAGATAAAATCGTTTTCATGGCGACAACGCCAAGCCAAGAGCTGGAAACCTTTCCTAACCCGCGTCCCGAGAGAGACTACGAAATCAGCATGGAGTGCCCGGAGTTTACGTGTGTCTGCCCGCGCACGGGGCAACCCGACTTCGCCACGATCCGCATTCGCTACGTGCCCGATCAACTGTGCATTGAGCTCAAAGCGCTCAAGCTTTACCTATGGTCGTTTCGCGCCGAAGGAGCCTTTCACGAAAAGGTCGTGAACCGCATCCTGGATGATCTCGTCGCCGCCTGTCGCCCGCGATCGATGACCGTCGTCGGTGATTTCAACGTCCGCGGCGGCATCCACACCGTGGTCACGGCTCAGTACAAGACCGGCTGATCCGGGGCATTGTCCCGGGTCGCCTCCAAGTTTAGCTTTTGTTTGAGCGTGCTGAAATGGCGCGTGAAGTTTTGCGCTTGCACGTTCGTGTATGCCAGATCTGAGCGTCTTAAGAGAACTCGTTATCGTCCTCGCGGCTACCGTCGCGATCGTTTTCGGTTTTCAGAAACTGCGCTTGCCCTCGATCATCTTGGGATACGGGCTCAATGGACAAAACTTGAGCCGGTGATAGCGATTGTGCGGGAGGGAAAATCCCTCAATAATCCCGGGCCGGAGTACGTCCTGCGGGCAGGCGGCATTCTGGTCCTGCTGGGAAGCCACGCGGAGCTGGACCGGGCGAGTGAGATTCTTAGCCCCGAGGTTTCCGCAAACTAAGTTGATTTCCCGCGTAGTTTTTCATATGAACTAGATTATCTACTTCATGCCGCTTGGCGCGCATGAAAGGACAGTCGGCGCGCCCAACTAGGAAAACTATGCCTTATGAATTGACCAATAAGAAGCTAAATGACTGGGTCCGCGAGATGTCGATTTTGTGCCGGCCCGATGCCGTCTACTGGTGCGATGGGAGCACAAAGGAATACGATCGCCTGATGACTCAGATGATTTCGGCGGGAATGGGCGTGCGTTTGCCGCGCCGCTCCAAATCTTTCCTGTTTTGTTCCGATCCGAACGATGTGGCGCGCACCGAAGACCGCACATTCGTGGCAGCGCCAAACAAAGATGACGCCGGCCCGACGAATAACTGGGTCGATCCGGACGAGTTAAAAAATAAGATGAGAGCCCTGTATGACGGCTGCATGGTGGGTCGGACGATGTACGTCATCCCATTTTCCATGGGCCCGATTGGGTCGCCCATTTCCAAAATTGGCGTAGAAATCAGCGATAGTCCCTATGTCGTATGCAACATGCACATCATGACTCGCGTCGGAAGCGAGGTGATGCGGGCGCTCGGACCCGACGGCGATTTTGTTCCTTGCTTGCACTCCGTCGGAGCGCCGCTGACGTCCGGGCAGAAGGACAGCGCCTGGCCGTGCGCGCCGATGGAGAAAAAGTACATCAGCCATTTCCCCAACGAAAATCTAATCTGGTCTTTTGGGTCCGGCTACGGCGGCAACGCCCTGCTCGGTAAGAAATGTCTCGCTCTGCGCATCGCTTCCGCGCTCGCCAGACGCGAAAGCTGGATGGCGGAGCACATGTTGATTTTGCGTCTAACGAGTCCGGCGGGGAAACAATACCATGTGGCCGCCGCTTTTCCGTCCGCCTGCGGCAAGACCAATCTCGCCATGATGCGGCCGACGATTCCCGGCTGGAAGTGTGAAACTATCGGTGAAGATATCGCGTGGATGAAGGTAGGTCCTGACGGGCGTCTTCACGCCATCAATCCTGAAGCGGGGTTCTTTGGAGTGGCACCCGGGACCTCGTACCAATCGAACCCTATCGCCATGGAGACGGTCAAAAAGAACACGATCTTCACGAATTGCGCCCTTACTGACGACGGCGATATATGGTGGGAAGGAATGGACGGTGCGCCTCCGTCCCACGCGCGCGACTGGAAAGGAAGGGATTGGTCTCCAGAGACGAGAGACCCTGCGGCGCACCCGAATGCCCGCTTTACCGTCGCGGCTTCCCAGTGCCCGACCATCTGCAGCGATTGGGAAAAGCCTGAAGGAGTTCCGATTGATATCTTCATCTTTGGGGGGCGACGATCGAATACGGTGCCGCTGGTCAACGAAGCGTTCGATTGGGAACACGGTGTGTTTCTCGGGGCCACGGCAGCCTCGGAAACGACCGCCGCCATCGTGGGCCAAGTTGGCGTTTTGCGACGGGACCCGTTCGCGATGCTGCCGTTTTGCGGCTACAACATGGCGGATTATTTCCAGCACTGGCTGGACATGGGAGACCGGTTGGCAAACAAGGCCCCGCGGA
>JBOHVR010000200.1:0-6802 GCA_050735755.1 Binatia bacterium | reverse complement strand
GGTGAAACGGGGAGCTAGACACGTGTCGCCGTCGTGGTGCCGCCATCCATCTGCGGGTCCCATGACCGAAGAAGCCTTAGCTCCTTGAGAGCGTCTTTCAGGAAGCTGAAGTTATAATAGGCTTCGACCGGCTTAGGCGGAAGTTTCCACTCGCGGGTGTAAATGTCGACTTTTCTCCGGTAGGCCTCCATGTCTAAGACCGGGCCCCATTCCTCGTGGATTTCGTCCCAGGCAATCGACGCCATTTCCCTGTTGATATACGGATTGTGCCGGCAGATGGAATCGATCGTTTCTTCGCGGCTGAGACGAGCTAGCTCAGCGCCGCGCAGGATGCTGCGCACCATGCCCCTGACGACCAAGGGCTTCTCCGCAATGACCACAGGGGACGTTGAGAAACCCGCCTCCGGAAGCGCAAAGAGGTCCCGGCATGAAGTTAGTTTACGGCCGCCCATCTGAACCGCGATATTCCAGTGCGGGGGATCGCAACAGACCGCGTCCAACTCACCCCTGTCAAAAAGCTGCAGGCGGTAACGCTCGGTGTTGGGCGGTTTTCCTCTGCTATCGACCCACGTGACATCCGTCTCAGGATTCAAGCCGAAATGACGCAATACGATTTTGGCGTCGACACTGGATCCCCCTTTGTTGTCTGCGCCGAGCCGCTTGCCTTTTAGTTCCGATGGATCTTTGATCTCGGGTCGCGCCACGAAAACATGAGCCGTTCTGCTCGCGATCGACACGACATTGATCTCGGCGTCATTGAGGTCCCGATTTTCCAGCACCGAACGGAAGGGCGGAGAGCCGCCCGGTGATTGAAAGACAATTTCTCCATCGCGCCGCCATTGAAAGCGGGGATGCTGACTGTCGGGGATGCCCTGAACCGGCCGCAAATCGACGTCCAGCCCTTCTTCTTTGAAGAAACCTTTATCGTAAGCCACCCAAATCGGGGCCAAATTCAAAGGCAGAGCCGGCCCAAACACAACGATCTTTTCATTCGCGGTTCCCATGAGAAAACTCCCTTCCTGGCAAATAACCCAGACCTCGGAGTGGCCGATATTGCTCCGGGCCGGAAGCCGAGCTCGCGCAGTCGAGCCACATCACAACTTGCCGACAAAGTCCTGATACGCCAGCTTGCCGCGCGGATAGGTAAGCGCGCTTTGGGCCAACCCCAGGGCGACGCACATCTCGGCAACTCGGATCGAGATCGCCTTGGTATTGAAGACCGGTATATCCGTCATCTTTTGAACTTCCGCGGGGTCCACCACGTATGGAATGAGCGCGCCGCCCAGCGGTAGCACTCCTTGCGCTCCGGTTTCATCGACGAGGGCGCGAACCAGATCGGCCGTTTTCTGTGTGATTTCTTGCCGGCGCTTTTTAAGCTCGGGCCCATAAATGCCGAGTGGCTTGATGCCCGTGACGAACCCGTCCATTCCCATGGTGCGCAGGAGCCGCCAAGTATACGGAACGTGGGGCGCAAGGGGCACGATGATTCCGATGCGATCAACGAGATTGGTAATCATATGAATGCTGGTGCGGAAAGGACCGAGCACGGGGATGGAAACGCAAAGGCGTGCCCCGTCAATTCCCGGATCGAAGGTGTTGCTCTGAATGACCGCATCGTAGCCGTTCTCGGCGGCCCAGACGACCTTGCGGATGATGGCGGGGGCCTCCATGATGTGATCCAATCCGTTCAGCATCATTTGATTGCCGAGAGCTTGCTCTACCTGAGAGCCCTCGAAGTCGTCGGGAAAACCGACTTCGACCCGTGTCCCAGCCGAGGCGTAACTGTTGAGCAGTCTTTCTATTTCTGTAACGTCGTAGGCCGCGGCCTTCTTCGGCGCTTTGTTCAAAAACAAGATTTTCATGGCGTGTTCCTTCCTTTCTTGCTGGGGATATAAGTTTAATCAGAAATGAGGAATTCGCAGCGTTTTGCTGATCATGGCGCAGCCGTTGACAAAGTAGAGGAAAGACAACGGATGCCATTCGAGCCCAAGGATGCGCACGACGCCAAGCGGTAGGTTCTCGCCGATCTGTCCGGTGTAAAAGCACAGGCCGAGAAACAAGATGAGAACCAAGCTCGAGGGGATCGGCGCTCCCTCATAGTAGCGAACTTTGCCGCCCGCGCCGGCAAGAGCGCCTGCAGTGACGTTAAACCGGGCGAGGCGACTGATGCCGCACGTGGCAAAGAATATCAGAATCACTACGTCAAACGCGCCGCGCATTCCCAGGGAGTAGGCTAAGGCTACCGGCGCGAGGCCAAAGCTGACGATGTCAGCCAGCGAATCCAGTTCACGTCCGAAGAGCGAATGTTGGCGCCGCGAGCGCGCAATCGTGCCGTCCGCGATGTCCAAGATCAAGGCTGCGGGTACAAGCCATAGCGCCAAGTACACGCGCCAGTTCTCAGGGGCGACCAGATAGCTCATAATGGAGAGAACGGAGCCGGTTCCGGCCGCGGCGTTGGCGAGCGTAAATATGTCTGCCAACTGGTAGCTCCGCAGCATCGAGAAATGGACGGGTTGTGCGCGCGCCGTCTCGTTCGGCATCCGGGCCCCCTAAATTCAGCGCCGTTACTTTCTGGCGGTTGGAAGGCCCCAAGCTTCCAACAGCCAGCGCACGACCTCGTTTTCCTGCTCGGAAGTGAAATCCCATCCAGTGAAGAGGATTTTTGCTTTAGCCTCCTTGACCCTCTTCCCGGTTTCGCCGCCTTCATCATAGGGAGACTCACGAAACACGAGCCGATAGGTCCTCTGGCCTTCATCCGAAGCGAGGTAGCCTGCCAAAAGGATTGCAGCGTTCGGATAGCGGGCGGCTTTAATAACTCCAAAAGTTGCAAACAGGTTGACTGGAACCTCCTTGGGAACCGCGATCCCCAGGGGAGCAGCGGGGTCTCGAGAGAGGGCTCTAAGCGCTGAGGACAGATAGGCCCCGCACATCATAGGATACTCCCCCGCGATGACCTTGTTCATCGCTTCAGTGTTGCCACGAGCCCAAATCGGCTTATTCGCGGCGAGTTTGCGGGCGTAGTCAAGCAGTTTTTCTTTTCCCCAGTGAGGATAGAGGCCAGTAAACGTATTGGCTCTGGTCTCAACGATAAACTTGCCCTTCCAATAGGGACCGAGACAGTCGGGCCAGTCGCGTGGAATGCGCTCCTTGGGAACTAGCTTCGAGTTATACAAGATGACGTCGGTGGAGCTACCGGCACCGACCAGGTATCGATCCGGGCTGATGAAAGCGTCCCTAATATGGAAAATCCCTTTCCAGTCAAAAGGGCCGGCAAGCACTCCTGCTTTCTGGTATTTAGGAATGAGCTCGCTCGACACGTGCACGAGGTCGTAATCCGCCTGGCCGCCCAACAGCTCACTCAAGATGCGCTCGCGGCTCTCCGCGCCGCGGCAGCGCGTGTACTCGATCATGATGCCGGGATACTTCCGCTTGAACGCGGCGAAAAACTTGTCTACGTCTTTCTCGTCTGGATCTGAAGAGCAGACCCTGACCTTGCCCTCTTTTTTGGCGAGGGCCACGACCTCATCCAGGCTTGCGCCGAATCCTTTGATGGCAGCCGGGGCCGTGAAGGCAAATAGATTGAAAGCCGCGATCCCTACGATCAGGACAAATATCTTCCCCAATCCATTCATGACAGCACCTCGCTTGCGGCCGTTCGGTTACGCCGCCTTAGGTTGAGGAATTTCCTGCGGCCAATTCCGGATGGAAACCGGCTCCGCGGGAAAGCCGAGCACGCTCGCATAGAGATACTCGCGCCACTCGGGAAACTTCTGCACGTTTTCCAGGGGAACATTGAACTGCCTGCGGAGAAACTCCCGCCGGGACGGATCAAAAATGGTTCGCGAGCAGTTGTTGAGCGCTTGAGCGTCGATCTCGGCAATCCTTTTCCTGATGGGTTCCTCGCCATACTCCGCGATTAGCTCCCAGACATAATCGTGCAACTTCTGCAGAATTGCATTGTGATGGCCGCGTTCTTCGGCGTGGACCACGCGTTCCTCAAAATCGAGAACCCTTGGGGTGGTAATCAGAATGCTCTGGATGGTTGCCGCCGTGCAATGACCGTAGGGCCAGAGGTTGCCGGCGATGAGGTAACTAAGGAAGTCTCGCTTCATTAACTTCAGATGCTCAACGCGCGGCAGAAGATTGTGTTCACGCTCAAACTCCGGGTCCGGCTTGGAGTGATCCTTTGTGGGATCCAGAGCGTTGCCCTGTTGAATGTAGCCCCACCCGTGACCGGCCTCCGTTCGAATGTGATCGGCGAGCAGGAACCGCCACTCCGTATCCATGTCGAAATGGCTGTAAGCGTAACAGGCGGAGCCGACGATGTTTTCCAGCTCATCGCGACCGCGATAAGCGAGCCAGCGGGCGAGTAACCGGCGCTCGGCGTTGTCCTTCGGTTCCCGCTTCTGCGCGTTCCGATTTCTGCGCAGATCCTCGACCCACTCGCTGATCGGGTTATCGTCGCTGTAGCTAATCTTCTTTCCGACCCCTTTGATATCTGCCATAAGTTTTCCTCCTATTTTCTAGTCTATTTCGACATTCTCCAAGAGTCTGTCATTCCCGCATGCTTTTAGCGGGAATCCAGGCAAACTCGGACTGGACCCCCGATAGAAACATTCGGGGGTGACGAATTTTGCGTAACTCTCCTCAATGACTCGCTTTCCGTTTCAACTTTCGTATTGCCACTGAAAATTCGCATCGCGATAAGCTTCATCGGCCATCAGGGAAGTGAGCCCCCGTTTGCCCAGCTCGTCGGCGAACTTTTTCCGAATTATCGGATCTTCCCGAGGATACTCGATCTGGTCGCGCTCGCGATCTTCAATCTTTTCGCTGTCGCGCATAAAACCCTTCGGGAAATGAAAGGCGAGATACCTTGCGGGAGCCGCGCCAACGTTGAAGTGCTGGTGAAACCACTTATTCGGCGGCACAAAAGCGCTTGCCTCGTGCCAAGGGATCTCCAGCTTCTCGCTGCCTTCGGGCCACATCAGGGAATACCCTTCGCCGGCGGGAATGACAATAAGGGTCCCGGGTCCGTGCCGGTGCGCCTTCTTATAAGTCCGCGCCGGAAAAACCGACATATGATTGTACAACGGCGATTTCGGGTAGCGGATCCACACGACATGACCGCCCGCGCCTCTGACTTTGAACGGCTCGAGCCTATCCCAGGCCTTCATATCGGGAAAGAAGTTGCCTACCCAATAATTTTTCGCCCTGTTTGGACTGTCCGAATGGCGCACGACCTGAGCCTGAGAGTAGAAACCCGCGCCGTCCTCACCGTATACGAGACTTGGGTTTTGATACGGATTCCCAAAAAAGAAATCGGGGTCGGGATTCAACGTCATGGCCAGCGGGAGCGTATTGTAATGCAAAAGCCGCGCGGGCTTTTCGCCCTGCGCGTTGCCGAGTTGGCAATAATAGTTGCGCGGAATCAAGAACAGGCTATGCTTTTGCCACTCAAAAGTTTTCTTCGGTTTTCCTTCGGCCCAGATTGTCGCTAGTCCTCGCCCGTCGACCCCATAGACGATTTCATCCAGCGCCATTTTGAAAGGGAGCATGGACTTTCCCGGAGGGATTTCGGTGACTCGGGTTTCGGTCACGCCTTCTTGGCCCGCTAGCTTGACAAAGGCCGTATAACCGTGCCGTTCTTCCCACCAGCCGAGCTCCAGGGATCGTAGGTCTTGGACAAAGTACCCCTTGTGGATCGGCAATCGTAGAGTCGCCAGCCATTGGTCGTAAGCCGATAGGTCGCTCCACGGGACGTTGGCTTCGGTTATATCCGGTTTCTTCTGGATGTTCGCAGCTTCGCTTTTGGCCATCAGTGCCCCCCTTCAAGCTTACAGGGTGCCGACGAAATCTTTATACGCCAGCTTGCCGCGCGGATAGGTCAGAGGACTTTGGGTCAATCCCAGGCCCACGCACAATTCGGCAATCCGGATTGAAATCGCCCTGGTGTTAAAGACGGGCACATTGGTCATCCTCTGAAGATCCGCGGGATCGACGAACTGCGGAATCAGCGCGGCTCCCAGGGGCAGCACGCCTTGCGCGCCGGTTTGGTCGCAGAGGACGCGAATCAGGTCAGCCGTCTTTTGCGTGATTTCCTGCTTGCGCTCGGCGAGGTCCGTGCCGTAGATGCCGAGGCTCCGGATGCCCGTAACGAAGTCCTGCATGCCGAAGGCGCGCAGGAGCCGCCACGTATAGGGAACGTGGGAGTCCAGCGGAACCACCAGGCCGATGCGATCGACCAGATTAGCGATCACGTGCATTGTCGTTCTGAAGGGACCGATGACCGGGATGGAAACGGACAGCCGCGCGCCGTCGATCCCTGGATCGAACGTGTTGCTCTGAACCACCGCATCGAAGCCGTTCTCCGCAGCCCAGACGATCTTCCGGATGAGAGCGGGGGCCTCCATGATGTGATCGAGGCCGTTCAGCATTTTCTGCCCGCCAAGAGCGATTTCGACTTGGGATCCGGCAAAGTCGTCGGGGAAAGCGGCCTCCACCTGCGTGCCGGCAGATGCGTGCCGCAGCCAGGCCTTTTCCACTTCCGCGATATCTGCTGGACTGGTCTTTCGAGGTTTCTTGCCTAAGATCATGATTTTCATGCGCCGTTTTCCTCTTTTCTGGCGGCGGGGCCATGACGGCCGTCATGTTCTGAACGCTCGCACGGATCGGGAATGATGATTTCTCCGGCGGCCCTCCCGATACGGTCTTCAGAAGCTAGACTTTGCACAGATGGAATTGAGGATCAAGAGCCTAATGAATGTGAACGGAAATCAGAAGCGCTGATGGACGGGGACTTTAC
>JBOHVR010000199.1:0-6989 GCA_050735755.1 Binatia bacterium | reverse complement strand
ATTACATTGTGCGTCACCACACGCAGTTCATTGAAGAGCTGATCAAGCAGGGCAAACTCTCAATGAACGGCACGGGCGAAGCATTGACGTATCACGATCCCTGCTATCTGGGCAGGCACAACGGAGTCTTCGACGAGCCGCGTAAGGTCATCGAGGCGACCGGCGCGAAGCTGACCGAGCCCGAGCGCAACCGCAGCAATAGCTTCTGCTGCGGCGCGGGCGGCGGGCAATTCTGGAAAGAAGAAGAAAAAGGAAAAGAACGTGTGAGCACTAATCGCTTCCGCCAACTCGTTGAGACCGGCGCCAAGACCGTCGCAACGGGCTGTCCATTTTGCCTCAAGATGTTTTCGGATGAAGCCGCGAAAGAAGATACTGCGCCCGAAGTCTTGGACATCGCCGAGATTGTGGCCCGCAATCTGAAAAAGTCCGCGTGATTCTAAGTGCGCGGGCGAAACGACCGCCATGGCATAGACTGTCCCACGATACGGCGGATACCTACGGATCGTCTCACCGCTCGTTATGACTGAGCATGATTCAGATGTTATCTTCCATTTTTCGGGTTTCCATAGCGAGGTCGTTGACCTTATCTATTTCCCTCCCTCTAGACCGGAACCAATTCCCCTCTTTGAAAAAGAGGGGAAAGGCGAGATTTTCCGAATCGCGCGCTGCTTGGGAACTTGGAAAAATCCCCTTCAATCCCCCTTTTTCAAAGGGGGAAGTCAAACACCTGCTGGTCGGATTTACGAAGACACGTCTTGGGCAAGAGTATTCCTATGCGCCTGTTTCTTTTTCGTTTTGCTCTGCGGACCGGCTGCTTGTAACGCGCAGCCCAGAGTCGTCATCGCGACGAAATCCGGCAAGGAGCTGACGGTGTCGGTCGAAGTCGCCGACACGCCGGCGAAACGCGCGCAGGGGCTGATGTACCGCAACGATTTGGGTGAAGAACAGGGAATGCTGTTCCTGTTCCCCGCCGCGACGAATCAAACCTTCTGGATGAAAAACACGCCGTTATCTTTGGATTTGCTGTTCATTGGCAGCGACCTCCGCATCGTCGGCATCGTCGAGCGCGCCACGCCCTTTTCCCCCGACTCGCTCTCGGTCTCGGCACCCAGCCAGTTTGTGCTCGAAGTGCGAGGAGGTTTTTGCCAGCGCCACGGCATCGAGGCCGGCGATGCCGTGCGCTTCGACGGAATCTCGCTCGAAGGCATCAAGAGTTGAAGGGTTGCAAAGCTGCGTTAGCGGGCTGAAGAGCTCACGGGTTGAAGGTGAGTTGCTTCCCCGGACAGGGCCACTATAATGAAGTTTTACGGAGGAACGAAATGGCACAGGATCTGGAAAAGGCAAAGAATTTTCTCGATGACCGCTTTGGCATCGGCGCCCGCGATCTGAATCGGGTCCTGGGTACGGCGCTCGAGAAAAAAGCCGACTACGCGGATCTGTACTTCGAATATCGGATCAACGATGCCGTCAGCCTAGAAGAAGGATTAGTCAAGAATAGCTCGCGCTCCACGGCCAATGGGGTTGGCGTCCGGGTGTTGAAGGACGCTAAGACGGGGTATGCATTCACGGATGACGTGACGATTGAAAACTTGGAACTATCGGCGCGAACGGCTCAATACATTGCGCAAAATCAGGAGTCTCAAGTCCCGGCCTCCGTTCGCACCGGCCGAGGCGAGGCGCGGGACCTATACTCGATAACAAAACCTGTGACGGATGTCGCGCTCCAGGAAAAAATCGCGTTATTGGAAAAGATGGACCGTTTGGCGCGCAGCCTGGACTCGCGAATTAAGAATGTTTTCGTGTCGCTTGCCAGCGAGCAAAAGATCGTGCTGCTCGCTTCATCCGAGGGGTGGGTGGCCGGCGACGTTCAACCTCTGACTCGTCTGAACATCACCTGCATCGCGGAAGATAAGGGCAACCGGCAGACCGGAAGTTTTGGCGGCGGCGGGCGTGCGGAGTTTAGTTTTTTCATAGAGAACGGAAATTGCGAGCGCTATACTCGGGAAGCCGCGCGCCAGGCCCTAATTAATCTTGAAGCGTTGGATGCCCCAGCAGGGATGATGGACGTTGTTCTGGGACCCGGCTGGCCGGGGATCCTTCTCCATGAAGCGATCGGACACGGACTCGAAGGTGACTTCAATCGCAAAAAGGTTTCGGCTTTTACCGATCGCATTGGACAAAAGGTCGCCTCGGAGCTGTGCACCGTAATCGACGACGGGACGATTCCCGCGCGTCGAGGGTCGCTGAACATCGACGATGAAGGCACATCGACGCAGCGCACGGTTCTAATCGAGAAGGGCATTCTCAGGGGATACCTTCAGGATCGCCTGAACGCATCTCTGATGAAGATGCCTTTAACCGGTAACGGGCGCCGTGAAAGTTACGCCCACATTCCTATGCCACGAATGACCAACACCTTCATGCTGGCGGGCGAGAATTCTCCCGAGGAAATCATTGGCTCGGTGCGGAAAGGTCTCTACGCTGTCGCCTTCGGCGGGGGCCAGGTCGATATCACAAACGGCAAGTTCGTTTTCTCCGCCAGTGAGGCGTACCTGATTGAAGACGGAAAAGTGACCCGCCCGGTCAAGGGCGCAACGCTCATCGGCAACGGGCCCGACGTTTTGACTCGCGTGTCCATGGTGGCCAATGACCTCAGGCTCGACGAGGGGATAGGGACGTGCGGCAAAGATGGCCAGTCGGTACCGGTAGGGGTCGGATTGCCGACGATCAGAGTCGATGGGCTCACGGTCGGGGGCACCGCGGCATGATGACGTTCAAATGGTTCAAAAAGTTCAATATGTTCAAGCCGTTGAACGATTTAAACGTTTTGAACGACTTGAACCGTCTTGCATGAAGTTATGGAACGGTATCGATTAAGTGAAGAGCTTGCCGAACAGATTCTCGACCAAAGCAAGAAGCGCGGGGCCACGGCCGCCGACGTGATGATGGTCGAGAGCGATTCCTTCTATGTGACTGTGCGCTTGGGCGAGATCGATAAGATCAGCCAGGCGCAGGAGAGGCGTCTGGGCCTGCGCCTGTTTTACGGCTTCGGTTCGGCAACCGCTTCAACTTCTGACATCTCAAAGGGATCGAGTGAGAAACTGATCGACGAGACTCTCGCCATGGCCCGTGCCACGGCGCCGGACGAATACAGCGGGCTGCCGTCCGCAGAAGAGCTAGTTCACGATCTTGTGGACTTAGACCTCGCTGACGACAAGCTAAGCGTTGTCGGCGTGGAAGAAAAGATCCGGCTCGCGCGGGAAGCGGAAGCGAGCGCTCTCAGCTTTGATTCGCGTCTGGTGAACAGCGAAGGGGGCGAGTTTTCCAGCCACGCCCAGCAGGTGATCTATGCCAGCAGCCTCGGCTTTACCGGCCAATACCGGAGCACGGTTTTCGGGCTGTCGGTGGCGCCGATTGCCGCCGAAAACGGCGCCATGCAGCGGGACTCTTGGTATTCCATGCAGCGCAAGTTCGACCGGCTGGAATCTGCGCGCGCGATCGGTGAGAAGGCCGCTCAGCGGGCGTTGCGAAAGCTGAATGCCCGGAAGGTCAAAACCTGTGAAGTTCCAGTCGTCTTTGATCCGGAAACGGCGGCGAGTCTTTTACGCCATCTCACTTCAGCCTTGTCCGGCTATTCGCTGTACAAGCGAGCTTCCTTCTTATTCGGCAAACTCGGGCAGCCAATCGCCTCCGAGCAACTGACCGTGATGGATGATGGCACGATTCCGTCGGCTCTTGGCTCCAGGCCTTTTGACGGAGAAGGCCTCGCGAGCAGAAAAAATATCGTGATCGAACAGGGGGTGCTGCGCAGCTACCTTCTTGATACTTACAGCGCAAAGAAACTTGGTTATCGATCGACCGCCAGCGCCGCTCGCTCGGTGGGTAGCTCGCCGAGTGTGGCGCCCACCAACTTCTGGCTTCTGCCCGGGCTCTACTCGCCGGATCAGATTTTGGAGTCCGTCGCGGAGGGCCTTTATGTGACCGACCTCATCGGTTTTGGCGTGAATCTGATAACCGGTGACTATTCGCGCGGCGCGTCCGGCCTCTGGATTGAAAAAGGCAAACTGGCCTTTCCTGTAGAGGAAGTCACGATCGCGGGGAATTTGAACGACATGCTCCGCGATGTGGAGATGGTGGGCAACGACCTGGAGATGCGCAGTCGCATCTGTGCTCCCACGATCAAGATTGGCCGCATGACGGTTGCGGGGGAGTGACTCTGAAGATCGAGGATGAAGGTGGCAATCGGTGATTCGTGCAAAACGTTGCCGGCCCAGCGCTGACTTTTGCTTCCCGCCAAATATCTTGTAAAACATTTCCAATTCGACTCGGTTAGCTCAGCCGCCGGTTGTGGCCGTATGCTTTTTTACACAGGGGTGTATCGAGAGAAGTACCCTTTGTTTGCCTCGCCTGCCGTTGTGATTGTGCTACGTTTGTAAAATCTGCCGTCGCTGCAACGTCTTGCCCTATCCGCGAGCTATCTCCTTAAGGGCTGGTATGTTCCTTGCTCAAAGGAACCACGGGATTCGTTGATGGCGAGCGGGCAGCCAGCCAATTTCCTAGAGCACCTTATGCCCAGCTTTAAGAACAGCCCGAAGGAGGTCGTCAATACTCGATTGGTTGGGATCGAAGTCTACCGAAGCGACGCTTCGCTCGACGCTGAAGCTGACGCTTTCAACGCCGGGAACAGCTTTCAGAGCTTGGGTCAGGGCAGAGAAAGCATCGCTGGTCAAATTCTCGATAGAGAGGACGGCTGTGCGTGTTCTCGTCATCAGGTTACTTTTGACAAATGGGCACCGTCTTTGCAATAAGACACGGTTACCAGTTTTTTTGTCGTCTGCCGGGGTTATCTCAGTCAGTTTGCATTGCCAGATCTGAGAGGTCTTTGTGGCGCACATATCGGGAATAAGCGATCGACGAACGCTGGCGGGCCTGTTGAGCGCGAATGAGGTTTCCAGCGTCTTACGGGCGAACTCCACTGCAGCGGAGCCCATTGAGGCTTTGGAGCGCATCCTGTTTTATCTTGGCTTGGGCGAAGAACTGCAATGGGCCGGACTTGGGGCGGACGGCCATTACGAAGCTCACACCATGGCCGCGGTCGCGGCGTTTGCCGCCCGCGAGGGGTTAACCAGCGACGGGACAGAGACAACTCCGGAACAGCTCCGACGGATGTTGCAAAGTTATGACAGTGCGGTGGAGCAGGATCGATCCCGCCTGAGCGCTATCCAGCAAAGCGGAGAAACGGACCGTGTGCTAAAACGCCAGAGCACGGGCACCGAAAGCGTAAGAGCGCTGCAAAGGATGCTCTATGTAGTCGGTTATGGCGATGAGATGAAGTGGGAAAAGTTCGGCGACGACGGCGACTATGGCAGCAATACGGTGCGGGCCGTGGCAGCTTTCGCGTCGGATGCCAACATGGCCAGCGACGGAGCGGCGGTGAGCGCGTCATTGCTCGCGAAACTCATTGAAGCGGTTGCCCATCAGTACGAACGGCCCGCGCCTCTGCTGCCGGACAAACTGACACTTACGGAGGCCAGTATATTCATTGAAACCAACAGCGGCAGGCAAAAGATTGCCTCTAAGGTGAGATATGGCAGCCGGTCGGGATGGCGCGCGGCGGGAAATATGCCTTTCGCCGAATTTCTCGAGAAGCATCCCGAGGTGTTTGCGCACCAGCCCGCATCGATCCTGCGCGTTCTTCAGGCTGTCGTGCAGAATGAGGGAAGTCTCGATGCGGTCAATGCCTACGATAACGCATTCCTCTCGTTTGGCATCTTACAGTGGACCGCGGGGGTAGGGGGAGAAAAAGGCGAATTGGCAGGCTTCCTTAATCACTTGAAAACCAAGCATCCGGCGGTGTTCCAGAAATATTTCGGGGTTTTTGGCTTAGAGCCAACGGGCTGCACGGGCGGTACCCACTTCCCCGCCTGCGGTCACATAACCTTGCACGGCCGCCGCATGGATAGTTCGGAAAAAAAAGCAGTGTTGCGCCGGGAAGAGTGGGTCTACCGTTTTTGGAAATCGGGCCATGATCCGCTGGTCCAGCAAACGGAAGTTGATTATGCGCTGACGCGGTTAGGAATCTTCTATCGCAACCCAGGCAAAAAGATCATGGGGCGTCTAGTCGCGGATTACATTTCCTCGGAGGTGGGCGTCGCCTTGCTTTTCGATCAGCATATCAACCGTCCCGGTCATGTCCCCGCAACTTTGGCGGAAGCGATCAAGGACTTGGCGGGTGAACTGGGTGTCCCTGACGGGTGGGACGACGACGACGAGAGGCGGCTGCTCGACTATTATCTGGAGCTGCGCGAGGAAACCAACATGACCGATTCGGAAAGACGGGCGCGACAAATCCTCGATCTGGCGGGGACGGTAATCTCGCCGAACCGCCATTCATTTCAATTGTGATGAAACGATCTCAATGCTTGAAACTGACTAATCCATCCCGCGTGTCCAGGCATGGGGCGCTACGTCAGTTATCTTCCGCGCCCGTGACTCGGCACGGTGTTATACCCGGCGCTTGAGCAAAAATTTTCTGGACATTTGCCGTGATTTTCTTTAATAATCGCTTACTTTCCTGTGTGCGTATCCCTGACACGCAAGCACCACTATCAGTGGAGACAGAGATCAGTAGCCGCCATTGCGCGACGGTGATCCGGGCCGCCGATTATAACCCAAAGGAGGAACACGAAAATGGCTTACGATGTGGCGCAACTGTTGAAGATGTCTCAAGACGAATTGGACGAGCTTTTCACGAAAAGCGCGCCCGGCAAAATTCCTGACGGTGAAGCCGACGGCACCGCGATCGTCGCGCCCGGCGCGAAATACACCAAAGAAATTGCTTCATTCATCAACCACTTCGCATGGCAAGGTAAGGTATTCGATGCCAAAAAGGGAGTCCTGAAGAATAGAATCACCGCTTTTGGGCTAAACGCGATCATCGCCAAGGTCTACAAGGCGCCGAGCTGGCTCGACGGCAAGGAGTGCATCGT
>JBOHVR010000198.1:0-4162 GCA_050735755.1 Binatia bacterium | reverse complement strand
CACCTGCGAGTAAAAGAACCATTTCACCATCTTGCGGATTTCAGTGTCCGTCAGGTACACCCCATTCTTGTCGAAACAATAAACGATGATCGGAACCAGCGCGTAGGGCGAGTTGATCTCATCCGTGTGATCCACGAAGGCATTCGTCCGCATGAGATTGACTACGTAGTCGAGGACCTGGCTCTCCAGACGGTCCCATGCTGCACGAATCTGCTCGTTGTTTTCTGCGTCGTGCAGCTTTCGCATGTCTGAGCCCATATGGTAGAGGCAACCGAGTAGCACATAGACGATGAAATCCAGCTTAAAGACAAAGCCCTCTTTTTGGAGCGCCGCCAGTTTAACTTTGAACCGATCGCGAGCTTGGGGCCAGTAACCTGAAATCTGAGCCAGTGCGAGTTCCGCATCCGTCAGGGCGACACCGCTGGCATTCACCTTGTAGAAAATGTCGATTGCCTTCCGAATGCTGGCCTTCACGGGAATTGTTTGCTCTGGGAATTCCCCTTCCTTGATGCGCGTGATCGCATTGATGTTGTCGTTAAGACTCTTGAGTTCATCCATCGTCAGGTTTCGGCCGGACTCGGCAAACCTCGCTTGCAGATCAAAGGCGCTGACGTCGCCTTTGAAGACGTCTGTGATGTTTTGCCAGGATGGATTGTTCTCCATCCGATTCTTCATGTAATACGATAGCTCCAGCGTCTCCACGTTCACGTAAAGGCCCCGCGTATCGTTCATGATCTCCGGCGGGGTATAGTAAGGGGGAATGTCACCTTTGATGAGCATATAGAGCGTCGTTACGCGCTGTTGCCCGTCCAGAAGGAGCCGCACCGCTCCCTGTTTCTCATTGTACTTGTGAGGTCCCTTTAGTTCTGGCGGATTCGCTGTCTCCCACGTCAGCATCGTGCCAGTTGGGTATCCCTTGATGAGTGAATCAATGAGATCCTTTGCATCATCGCGTTTCCAGACGTATTCACGTTGAAAAGCCGGTACAAATAACTGGTTCTCATCAATCTTGTCGAGAATGGTCGAGATCTTCACAGACTTGCCTCCGATACTTTACCGATATTGTTTAGTCGCAGCTGACCAGATATTAGCTTCGGCAGCAGTGAGTCGCGAAGGGCCGCGAGCGTTTGAATTTCTTCGGTGTTGCGCAGGATTCGATGAAACATTGGAGAGACACTTTGATCGAACACTTTCAGCAACGACACTGGCGGGAGAACAACCTTTGAATTAGCGAACGTATTCGTGGTGATTGTATCAAAAACCGAACCGTGCGCCGTGTGCACCAAGTTGTCCATCTCGTGCCGCAGGTGACAGTAGAGGGTGAATGGCGATCGGTCGTGCTGGCGAGGGCATAACAGGTCTGGTTCATCGCCATTTTGCGGCCGACCATAACCATGCGACCCGTCGTCGCGTCGCGCGCAATAACAACAGCGCAGAAGGCAGGAATCAACTGCGTGGCACTTTCTTGAAGTCCTTTCTGAGTGATGGTCCGCTCTGTTTTTACAAGAAACGTTTGGCCACACTGCGAAACATCCTTTGCGCTAGCCCAAAGAATCTCTCCATCCCAATAGTCGCAATTCTCTGTCTTTGGAGTTCCGCCGCTCAATAACTTGGCTTGATTTAGAATCGAGCCCACGGCCCATCCCTCCGGAATCTCCCCCAGCTCGGACTCCTCGAAGCGGTCGGGGAAGACGTCGGCGATATGTTTGGGCAGACCGGGGTCGCGGCCTTCGACTTTCGCGTGGACGGGGTCGCCTGTCTGCGTGCGTGCGCTCGTCGCCGCGATTTGCTCTTTAAGCCATTTGCGCCCATAGCCGGTCTTCAGCCACTTTTCACGTTCGACGCTTTTTTCTCGCGATGGCAGCATCTCCCAGTGGACGACACGAATAGGCGGGTGGCCTTTAGTCCAGCGGCCGCCTTTGCCGGAATAGTGCTGTTGCCATCGCTGCCGCAAGTCTTCGGTTTGGCCGATGTAAACGCTGCCGTCCTCGCACTCCAAGGCGTAAACAAACCATTTCCCTTTTCTCTGCGGCGGGAAGCGTCGAAACGTATGGGGCTTGGTTGGCGGCGGCCATCTTCGCACGCACAGGCAGGAAGTCCACGAACCACGACTTGAAGATTGCTCGCGCCATCGCCTCCAGCGTCTCGTTCATCCGCCGGTTCAACTCGATCTTGTCGTCCAGCGTGCCGAGGATGTGGGCGATGGCGCGTTGTTCTTTCATCGGCGGGATTCGCAACTCGAACTTGGGCACGTCAGCGCATTTCAAGCTGTCGAAGACCGCGCCAACATTTAGAAACTTACCGATCTGCTCCCACCACTCCTGCCCACGGACCAACCAGCGAAGGAACGGCGGATACACTTTCGTTCCATCGGCGCGAAGTAGCACTAGGTTTTGGCCAAGAGCAAACTCGAGTCCCGGCGGCACGAATGCGGTTTCACCAGGATTGCACCGGCGAGAGAGAACCACGTCGTTAGCAGAAGGTCTTGCCTTCCTTGTCCACTGAACAAAATCCTCAGGTGTGATTCGACGGACGTTGGAAAGGTCGATACGTCCGTTCCGAAGCTCCGGGATCGTTACGTATGGATACCCGACCTCGGACGCCGGTGGGGTTCTATGATCGCAGTCGATCAGTGTTACATTCGCTTCCCGAAGCGAAAGCGTGGTCCACTCACACGCCATACCCAAACTCCTTCAGGTTAGCCTTGATAACGACGTCGAGCTTCCGGCCTTTGGCATATTGCTCGCGCAGAGTCTGCGTCATATAGGACGCGTTGATTGGCGTCATCGCTTCCCTCCGCGGCGCTCGGGGCGCGCTTTGCGGATATTCGGAAAGTTCGGCTTCGATTTCCTCCACAGTCGGCAAACTTCCTTTTAGTTCCTTTGGCAATTTTTCGACGAGCTTCGTTTTCCACCCGGCGACACCGATAGGTTTGTTCAGGTCGCGCAACGCGTATTCAACGACGACCCGGTCCTTCGACCGGCACAGCAGCAGTTCGATGCTGGGTTGGTCGTCGCGGTGGCGCAGCAGGTCGTCTACGGCGGACAGGTACACATTCATCTGGCCGACGAAAGGCGGGGGTCGAAGGGCACAGCCTTCAGTTCGACGACGACGTAGCAGCGCAGCTTGAGGTGGTAGAAGAGCAGGTCGACGTAGAAGCCGCGGCTGGAAAATTCAAGGTGCACCTGCCGCCCGACGAACGCAAAGCCGCTGCCCAGTTCGATGAGGAAGCGCTGGATGTGGTCGACCAGCGCCTGCTCAACCTCGCGCTCATGACGCGGGTCGGCTGTGCCGAGAAAATCGAAGAGGTACGGGTCTTTGAAAACCTGCTCGGCCATGTCGGAGTCCGCGGGAGGCAGCGTAGCCTTAAAGTTGGTGAGCGCTTTCCCCTGGCGTTTGTGGGTTTGTCCGTCAATCTGCACTTCAAGAATATTTCGTGACCAGCCGTTCTCGAGAGCCTTCTTGATGTACCAATGTCGAATATCCTGTTCCTTGATTCGCTGGAGCAGGCGCACGACATGACCCCACGGCAATAGTGAAACAAGCTGTTTCACTAATCGAGACTCTGGATATGCGGCGGCGAACGCTCGCATGTGCAGCAGATTTCGCGGCGAGAGCCCCTGCATGTCGGGGTAGGCGTCGCGCAAATCCGCGGAGAGGCGGTCGATGACTTTGGCACCCCAGCCCTCGCGCTCTTGGCGATCAAGAATCATTCGGCCGATGTCCCAATACAAAAGCACCATGGCCGAATTGGCAGTCATGACAACACGCAGGCGCTCCTGCTGGATGCGTTGCTTGATCTCCCTGAGCGTTTCCGCGTAGCCACGGGGCAGCTCCGAGCGGGCCGGTGGCACTGGGAACGAGACGCCCTCCTCGCGGATACGCCCGCGCGAACGGCGTGCCGGTGCCTCACCGGTCCGTATAATCGGGGCGGATGTGGGCTTCTTCCTACCCGCCATATCCAAGCCCTTTCAGGTTGGCGGCGATGACGGCATCCAGCTTTGCGGCCTCGGCCTGCTGTTCGTGCAGCGTCGCGGTGAGCCGCTGCATCTTCTCCTCGAAAGGTTCGACGTCGTCTTCCTGCGCTTCCGCGCCCACGTACCGCCCGGGAGTTAGCACGTAACCGTGCTTTCGGATGTCGTCGAGAGTCACGCTCTTGCAG
>JBOHVR010000197.1:0-8060 GCA_050735755.1 Binatia bacterium | reverse complement strand
TGCGTGAACAGACCGACCTCACAATTCATGGGGAGGTCTCTCCGTCCCTGCTGCGTAATTTGGAAGAGTTTCAGGTGGCCTGGAATTGCTGGCTTCCAGAGCAATATGCGCGGATAGAAATCACAGCAGACTGCGAGCGGGAGGAGCCAGAAATCAATTTGCCAAACGATGCCGTCGCTGCCTTTTCCGGCGGCGTTGATTCGGCCTTTACCATTTTTCGGCACCGTAAAGGTCTTTGTGGAAGGCTCCGTCGCGATGTGCGCGCGGCGATCATGATTCAAGGTTTTGATATTCCTCTCAACCAGGCCTATATGTTTCAGCGCGCATTGAATCGATCGGAGAGGATCCTTGCAAGCCTCGGCGTTGAGCTTATCCCCGTCTCCACAAACCTTCGGGAGCTGGGTTTGAACTGGGGACATTCCTTTGGCGCCGCTATGGCAGCTTGCCTGACCCTGTTTAAGGGAGGTTACCGCGCGGGCTTGTTAGGAAGCAGCGAGCCCTATTGCTCCCTGGTGCTACCCTGGGGGTCCAATCCGGTGACCGACTCTCTATTGTCGAGTGATTCCTTTCAAATCATCCATGATGGAGCAGGATTCACGCGAACCGATAAGGTTCGCATGATCGCTAATTGGTCCGAAGCCATGCTCTTCCTGCGCGTCTGCTGGGAGGGAGAGCGGCTTGACCGTAACTGCGGTCAATGTGAAAAATGCATCCGCACTATGCTGAATTTCCGAGTTAATAGCATTTCCCTGCCGCAAAGCTTCGAGCGGGACGTCAGTGATCGAGAGATACGCGAGGTCAGCGGTTTGAATCGGCCGCAGCTTGCCGAGTTGCGGCAGATTCTAGCGGCGGCTAAGAGGGCTTCCGTCAGAGAGTCTTGGGTTGCGGCTCTCGATCGATGCATCAAGCGCAATGACCGGCGGTTAGGATTGGAGGCGATTTTTGAAAGGCCGGCGCTAAGGAAGTTTCACCGCGTCGTGCCGTGGAGAGTTCGTTCTTTCCTGTCGAGATACAGGGAAGAGAGATCGCCTGTCCCGAAAAAAAAGATCTATATTCTAAAAGACGAGTCCGGTGATCTCCTTGCGCTTCTCAAACAAACCCTGATCGTGGCGGACAGCCCTCGGTGCACGAAGCTCGTCGCTCGAGTGGAACAGGACAAACGAAAAACGGTTAAAGCGCTCGGAAATGTCCCTGCCGATCCTACCCCGCTGCCGGCCACCCGGTACGGAACCGAAGCGGAGGCCTTAGCCGGCTGCGCCACGCCAAAGTTGGGTGGAAAGCTGCTCTTTGCCGTTACCAGCGTCCTGAAACCGAGTCGTGTCATCGAGATCGGAGCGGCGCACGGTTATGGCGCTTTGTATATCGGCTCAGCCTTGAGAATAAATGCCACAGGCAAACTTCTGACCTTGGAGGGTATGGCGGTTCGAGTGAAGCTCAGCAGGGCCGCTATACAACGATTCGGCTTGGAGGATCGCGTCGAAGTGATCGACGGCGACTTCCGCCTGACCTTCGCTCGCGCCTTGCAAATGGCCAAGCCTGTCGATCTATTCTTTTTCGATGGAGATAAGGATCCGGAAAATACCCGGGTTCAGTTCGCGGCTGCGCTCAACGCCATGGACGGCGGGGGCTATTTCATGTTTGACGACATCAATTTCGACGACGAAATGCGGCGTTTTTGGAGCGATGTTTTACAGCTCGAGCGCGTTAGCGGCGGGGTAAGCTTTTACGATCGCTGGGGGCTCATCCGGGTTAAACCATCGCCAGAGAGCCGGGTAAAATAGGAACTAGACGCCGCCGTTCAGGCGGCGCGAATAGATTTTCGGCAAACTGATCGGGCTCACGGCCCGTCTACAACCCGACGCCAACAGGAGAAACCCATATGGCTGACGCTTTAAGCCATCCGGAAAAAAAATTGGCCCGGCATGGCCCGGCTAATGGGGCAACGATTCGAAGTCTTATCAAGGTTGCGGCAAGAAAGGCTATCGATATAGCTGTCGTCCTTCCGGCGCGGCGGATCAGGTGGGTGCGATACGCGCTAGCCTATGCGGGGGAAAAAGCATGTCCAAGATTACCGGGACAAAGCTACTTCGACAGGATGACCGCATACGAGCGGCTTAAGGATCTATTCATCGATCATGGCGCTGCATCGTCTCGGTACGGCAGCGCCATACGAGCTTTAATCGTGGAGCGTTTCGAAAAGATCGATAGGGAAATCGACATTCAAAGCACGCCTGCCGACGGGCTCTTTCTGGCTGAAGCGCTTCTCACTCTTGACTGCACGGGAGCCTTAGTGGAGTGCGGCTGCTTTAATGGAGGCAGTACGGCCAAACTTTCAGTTCTTGCGCGAGTCACGGGACGGCCCTTGTTCGTATTTGACAGCTTTGAAGGATTGCCTCAGACCGATTCGAACGATGCCCGCGACTTTCACGCCAGGCGGAGCGCGAGCATCAAGCGCGACTGGGTCGCGGGAGAATATGCTGCAGCCCTTGAGCGTGTGCAAGAGAACGTTGGTAAATACGGGGAGATAGGTCCCTGCACATTCATTAGAGGTTGGTTTAACGAGACCCTCCAACGGCATTTGCCACCCCGGATCGCGCTGGCATTCACGGATGTGGATCTCCCTTCATCCGCGAAAGACTGCCTCATCCATATCTGGCCCCGCCTTTCCGCAGGCGGCGTGTTTTTCTCTCATGATATCGCCTACATCAAAGTGCTCCAAAATTTTTCCGACCAGCATTTATGGAAAGATGTGTTGCAAGAGCCGCAGCCGGTTTTTTGGGGCGCGGGGTACGGCATGGGTGATGGCTCCCCGCACCTGGGGTTCGCCGTCAAGGGCGAGGTCACGGCGGAGTACATCAAAAGCCTCACTCCCTACAAGTAACTCTCAGTCTTCCTAAGCTGGCGCGATTACGTGGCGAACTTTGTTGTTATCGTAGATCCCGACGCGGAGCGGCGGTCGCTATTTGGCGAGACCGTGAAGCCTAAACTCCAGCTGGTTGCGGGTCTCAAAACCTCCTCCTGTTCAAGTGGAGATTTTTTTGCGGCGTGGGCCGCTGCGGGGAACGCGCCGATAGACCACGTTGCTGATGATGAAGGGGCAACGATCGTGTGGGGCAGAGCGCTTCGTGCCGGAAGTTTAGAGGAGGCGCCTGCTTCGGTATTAAGAAAAGCTTGGTGCGTTGGTTTAGAGCAGACTCCTGAGGTCTTCGACGGCTTCTACGCGGCGGCGGTTTATCGACAAGACGGTGGACTGACAGTAGGGACCGATCCTTTGGGCCTGTTCCCCGTCTATTACTATGATTCTGGAGACGTTCTCCTAGTTGGCACAAGCCCTGAGCTTTTTCGCTTCCACCCTTCTTTCAGGGCACGATTCAACCCGATCGGATTGGCGGCAATCCTACTCACGATGCATTCCATAGACGGGGAAACAATGTTGTCTGGAGTGAGGCGTCTCAAGGCGGGATACTATCTCTACAGGGACAGGCGAATCCAAACCAAAGAGATCCGCCACTACTCGATTCCGGTATCCCGGCGTCATTTTGACCTCCCCTTTTCATCTCAGGTTCAAGCTCTGGATCAGGCGTTGAGAAAATCGGTCGCTCGCCATGCGGCCAAGAATGAACTCCACATTTTGCTTTTATCAGGAGGCTTGGACTCGAGAATCTTGGGCGGTTACCTTCGGGACTCCGGTGTGGAGACCGTGGCGTTATGCCTTGGGCAGCCCGGCGATTCTGAAGTCAAATGCGCGGTGCGGGTTGCTTCGTGCTTGGGATTCGACCATGAGGTTCGCGAGGTAGACGAGGAGCAGTATTCTCGTTTTGCCGAACTGCAGGCCCAGTGGGAGCATGGAACAACCGGCTTTAGCACCATCATGGAGTGGGGCATCCATCCTCTGTTTAAAGCTTCATCGCACTACATGGTCGGCGGACATGTCATGGATACCATTATCGGACCTTACCTTGAACATCAACATTTTTCCGGTCCTCCCTCCTTCCAACAGTTTTTTGCTTTCATCAACAGTCACGGTGTTCAGGTTGAAAAGGTCAGAAAGCTGCTGCGAAAGGAATCCTTTGGAAATGCGCTCGACGATTCGATCGATCGCATTCGGCAAATCTATGAAGGCTATTCCGATCTGGAATCACAGCGCGCCTGGGCCTTTAAAATAAACCACCGGGCAAGGTTTCATGTCGGCGGAGTACTTTGGAGGCATAGCTTTGGAGCTTGGCCGGTTCTGCCGGCCACAGACCGGTCTGTGCTGGAGTGTGCCGGGGGCATGCCCGCAGCCACCTTGGCTGAGCGCCGGGCCGAGAAGGATATTCTTTGCACGCGATTCCCTGCGCTCGCAGAGATTCCGCTGGATCGTAGCGACAGCGAGCCGCTTCGTCCAAGATTACGTTGGCTGCTTAAACGCCAAATTCAGTGGAAGCTCGGTCGATGGGGCGGATTCATCTTCAATGGTCATTATCGGAATCGCCACAGGATTAGTTATCTGTATGATATTAACGGAGCGGGTTGGACTAGGGTTAGAGAAGCTGCCGAACCCTTTCGCAAAATGGCGTATCAATTTTTTGAAAGGGATGCCTTAGACGAGCTCCTCCCTCCGCCTAATGTCCCGGTTCCCTATAAACACGGGATTATTGATGTCTCGGGGATCAAATCGGTCATTGGTTTCTTGCTCTGGTTAAAAGACCATCCCTGCTGACTTTCGAACCCCGCGCAACGTAGGGTGAAAATGGGCCGGCGTGTTATGATTAGTCCTGACCTGCCTCTACATAGTATCTTCCAAAAGATCAGTTTCCCGGCTTTGATCGCCGCTCTTCGTAAAAAAGTGAATGATGTCGTGGGAGAAATCGTCCCAGCGGGTTCAGTCTGCGCGCTTCTTGATTTTCCTAATCATGCAAATGTTGGAGACAGCGCAATTTGGCTGGGTGAGAAGAAGTTTCTTAAGAGTATCGGAGCAAAGATCGCTTATGAGTGTGACGTTGTTACATACTCGCAGCAGGTACTGGCCGAACGCGTTGGCAACGGGGTGATTCTGCTCCACGGGGGCGGCAACTTTGGCGATGTGTGGCCGACTCGGCAGCTATTTAGGGAGAAAGTAATCAAAGCATTTCCCGAAAATAAGATCGTTCTTTTTCCCCAAACGATTTATTTTAAAGAGCGATCAAATCTCATGAGAGCACAGGAGATTTTAAATCGTCATCACAATCTAGTTATTTTGGCTCGCGACAAGAGAAGCCTGGAGTTTGCACGGAATGAATTCAAAGCCCCGAGCGCGCTGTGCCCAGATATGGCTTTCATGTTGGAAAGCCTCCGCCGGCCTATCGACCCTGAAGAAGAAATCCTGTGGCTTGCGCGGACTGATGTTGAGTCGAGGGGCGCTATATCTTCCCTCAACGGCGCTTATGTGAGGATGACCGACTGGCTGGAGGAACAATCAACCATCACGGATCAAGTGAATCGACGTCTGGCCAAACCGATCACCCGGCATCCCCGAGTATTCGGGCGCCTGTCTCCCCTGATATCGGTGTTACTTGACCGGTTGGCGTGGCAGCGCGTGGCGCGTGGCACAAAGCTGTTGAGCAGCAGCCGGGTGGTCATCACCGATCGTCTGCACGGTCATATCTTAAGCGTGCTGTTGGGCATTCCTCACGTTGTGCTGGACAACAATTACGGAAAACTAAGGGATTTTGTTCAAACGTGGACGAAAGCTTGCGACCTGGCCTTTTGGGCCGATTCCACCGTTGAAGCTCTGGAGCGGGCGCAATTTCTGGCGCAAGATGAGCAACGCGCATTTGCGCTCCATGACGGCGCTTGAATAACGTCGGGGAATGATCAGGGACAAAGCGCGCGTTCGGTGAGCCGTATGGATTTGACCGTAATGATCTGCACCTGGAACAACAGCAAGCAGTTAGGCATAACCCTGGATGCAATCAGCAGATGCACGATCCCCAGTGACCTAAAATGGGAACTTGTGCTTGTGAACAACAATTCCACAGACAATACAGCGGACGTGGCCCGGGAGTTTACGACAAAGCTTCCCCTTGTCTGCATTCATGAGCGAGAGCAGGGCTTAAGCAGGGCGCGGAATGCGGGATTGAAGGCTGCCTCGGGACGACTGATCATCTTTACCGATGATGACGTTAAGCCGGTCGCGGGGTACATTGAAAGTTATTGGTCTGCTTATCAGGAAAGGCCCAGTGGCTTCTATTTTGGCGGCCCGATCATCAGCGAATTTGAGCCAGGTCCTCCTGAAGAAGAATTGCTCCCTCTCGCGCCCCATTCTGTTAGAGGGCTGAATTGGGGACCCACACCCAAGCTGCTGGCCCCGAGCGAGTGTTTTATTGGGGCCAATTGGGCGTGTCCGGTTGAGCCCCTGAGAAAAGAAGGCGGTTTTAACGTGCGGATCGGTCTGGATTCATCAGCGCGGAAAGTTAAAGTTGGAGAAGAAACAGACCTGATGCGACGGCTGGGCCTCAACGGTCTTTCTCCCTGGTATGTGCCGCGGGCGTGGCTCCTCCATGCCGTACCCGCGCGCAAGTGCACACTGACGCACATTGCGCAACGCGCTCAAGCACTCGCGGCGGCTCAGGTGTTGTTTCAGCGGCCTGAGATGGAGCGAGGTCCCATGGTTGCCGGCGTGCCGAGATGGATGTACCGGCGCGCTCTCGCTCTCTGGTTGCATTGGCTCAAAGCGCGCGCCCTGGGAAAGAAAGGCTACCGGGAGTACGTCGATTTGCGCTCGATGCTCGGCACCATGCAGGGCATTCGCGACCTGCAATCAACGCTCAGCACTGAGAAATCAGGACTGAGGACTGAGCTATGAGGACTGAGTAAGAGAAGCAGGCAGGTCGCAGCGGGCAGCAGGCAATCAATCTTACGGTAGCGGAGTTCTACTGCTAACTGCCTGCTGCTTGCTGCCCGCTGGTTCCAACTCAGCACACAGGCCTCAGACCTCAGCGCTGAGAAATCAGGGCGCGCGCATGAAGGCCCGCGGCATGGCGGTCGCAAGGGCCACGAGCTTCAGATGCTGAGTCAATAGAATTATCATCTGCGGTTGCGCTGCCATGAAGTACTAGACAGGCGGCGCTTGCTTCGGGAACTCAATGCGCGTTGGTTTTCTCACTCACTATTCCGCTCTTTACGGCGCAAATCGCTCGCTCCTGAACGTGATCGATGGATTGCGTGTCTACGGGGTGGAGCCTTACGTCGTGGCTCCAGACGAGGGCGACCTGGTAAGTGAATTACGGGCTCGCAATGTCCCTTTTGCAGTGATTCCTTTACAGTGGTGGGTTTCCTCCTATCGATGGCCCAGGGAAGCGGTGAAACGGTTCTTCCGGAACACGCGTCTCTTTCCTGCATTGGCACGCCAATTGCAAGCATGGGAGATTCAAGCCGTTTATACAAACTCTGCGGTGATTCCGAGTGGCGCATTTGCCGCAAAGCTGCTGCGACTTCCCCATATCTGGCATCTGCGCGAATTTGTCGATCTGGATTACGGCTTTCATTATGACTGGGGACGCAAAGCGTTTAGCATGATTCTGGGCTGGGCCGACGCGAAAATAGCGATCTCTGAGCCGGTGCGCGCTCATTTGCTCGGCAGCCAGGCTCAAGATGCGGTTCATGTGGTGTACAACGGTATTGCGTGGGAGGCTGACTTTGACCGTCTGCATGAGTACGCGCGGAGGAATTCCAACGAGGAACACCCGTACACTTTTGCTCTCTTGGGAATGATTCATCCCAGCAAGGGACAAAATAGCGCGTTGCAGTCTATGGCGTTGCTCAAAGATCGCTTTCCGCAGGCGCGCCTTTTGATCGTTGGTTCCGGCGCAAAGGTCCATGACGAAGAGTGCCGCAGGCTGGCGGCCGACTTGGGTCTGGATGAACAGGTCGAGTTCTGGGGCTATATCAAGGATCCCTACCGGGCTTATCAGGCGGCGGACGCGGTTCTCATGTGTTCTCGACATGAGGCTCTGGGGCGGACGACGATCGAAGCGATGTCAGCATGCCGGCCTGTTGTAGGCTATGACCGCGCGGGAACCTCCGAGCTCATCGAACAC
>JBOHVR010000196.1:0-5478 GCA_050735755.1 Binatia bacterium | reverse complement strand
CCGACGAGCCCACGGGAAACCTCGACGACAAGGTCGCCGAGGATACCATGCGGCTATTCTTGAGGATTCATGAGAGCGGCACGACGATCCTGTTCGCCACGCACGATGCGCGACTTCTGAAGCGATTTCATTACCGGGTGATTTCGTTGCAGCAGGGCCGACTGGTCGGGGATTCTCGTTCCGTGCACGAGGAATTCACTTTGTGAAGCTGGCCTACATTCCGTTCGTTTTGCGGCGAGTAACCAGAAACATGAAAGATGTTCTTTGGACGCACATGTTGACGTCAGGCACAATGGCCATGGCGCTCCTGATTTTTGGCGGGTTTCTCCTCGTGCAACAAAACCTTCAGGGACTTTTGAAGAGCTGGGGGAACCAAATACAAATGTTCGCTTATCTCGAAGAGACCCTAACTTCTCAGCAACTCAAGGGGCTCCTGGCCCAAGTGCGCGCTTTGCCTGAGGTGGATTCTATTCGTTACGTTTCTCAGGAAAAGGCTTGGCACGAATTCAGAAGATCTTTGGGAGCCCAGTCAGGACTGCTCGATGGGCTGGAAAGCGATATTGTTCCCGCTTCGCTTGAGATCGCAGTTAAGTCCGAGCATCGCGGACGGGAAACCTTGAGGCATGTAGCCGAGCGTTTAAGGCGCACGCCCGGCATCGCCGAGGTGGAATATCCCGCGGAATGGATGGAAAGGCTGAACGTGCTTCTGCTGGGCGTTCAGTGGACCAAGTGGATTTTGGGTGGATTGCTCTTTATCGCCACCTTGTTTATCGTTGGCAATACGGTGAAGCTGGCAATCCTGGCACGACACGAGGAAATTGAGATTATGCAACTGGTGGGCGCGACCGGGGGATTAATCAAGGCTCCTTTCATTCTCGAAGGTATGATCCAAGGAGTTTTCGGAGCCTTGCTGTCCGTCGTCCTTCTCGGGCTTCTTTTCCTCTTTGCCGGTGCGCAGCTGCCAGCGACGTTAGGTTCGTTATTGCCCGCCGACGAGCTGCATTTTCTTGATCTCAAGAGCGTCGCTCTGCTACTGGGGATGGGCTGGACGTTGGGCGCGTGCGGAAGTCTTTTTGCCGTTAGGAGGTTTCTCAACATCTGATGCGCCCCATTCGCGGGTTTGCTCTTTCGATGTTCGCTTCTCTGGCCTGCGCCGCTCTTGCCGGGGCGGCTGGGGTCGAAAGGCAATTGGAATCGATTAAGAAAAAGATCGAAACGGAGCAGCGCGGTATTTCCCGTGTGCAAAAGCGCGAAGGATCCGTTCTCAGCGCGCTGGAAAAAATCGACGCCGAGTTGGAAACCAAAAACAGGGAAGTGAAGCAAATCAGCGCCAGGCTGCAGTCCTATAGCGCGAGCCTGCAAAAAACCGAGGCGGAACTCAAGAGCGTCGATTCCTCTCTGCGACAACGGCGAGACTTGCTCAATCGACGGGTGCGCGCGCTTTACAAGTGGAAGAGAGGCGGAAGTTCGGCGGTTTTGCTTAACGGGGAGCTTTCGCTTGCGGGCTTCATGCGCGCTCGCCACTACCTGGAAAGAACCTTGGCCCGAGACCAGGAACTGCTCGATTACTATCGGGATGAATCCGCACGTTATGCGGAGCTGCGCAAGGAAGTTGCGCAAAAAAGTGCGGAGTTGAACTCAGAGCGCCACGCCCTGGTTAAAGTCAAAGACTCGATTCGTTTGGAGCGCGAAAAGAAACGAGAATTTCTCGCGTCTCTGCGAAAGGAAAAGGAATTCCACAGCCAAACGCTCAAGGAGTTAGAGCGGTCCGCCCATCGGTTACAGAAAATGCTGGACGAGATGAGCCGCAAATCCGTGGCGCGTTCCGTACCCTCCGGGACCGGTTTCGACGCGAAGAAAGGAACGCTGGAGTACCCGGTGCGCGGAGAAATCATAGAAACCTTTGGAAAAACCAAGCATCCTGACTTCGCCGCGGAAATATTTCGCAAAGGCGTTGACATCGAGGCGCCTTTGGGCGAAGAGGTCAAAGCGGTGGAGGCCGGAACGGTGATTTTTGCGGACCGGTTTTCCGGCTATGGCAGAATGATGATCGTTGACCATGGGCAGCGATACTACACGATCTACGCGCACCTTGACGAAATCATGAAAAGGGTCGGCGAGACCGTGAAAAAGGGCGAGACGATCGCATCGGTCGGAGACAGCGATTCGCTCAAAGGTCCGCGCCTGCACTTCGAAGTCCGCAAAGACGGGAAACCCGTCGATCCGATGACCTGGCTGCGGAAACGTTAGCAATTTGAATGGCTTTGAGGTAGGATGAGCGGGCAGTTGAAATTCAGGAGAAGCGTTATGCTCCTTGTTAAAAAGCACGCATCGTCGGTTCTGCTCGTGTTGGTGGGTCTCGCGCTGGGATTGTCCTTGAGCGGTCAGGTCGTCACCAATGTTCTGGCGCTGCCCAAGGATGAGTACGAGAGTCTGGAAGCATTCACCAATCTGCTTGCGATCGTCAAGAAAAACTATGTCGACGAGGTCAACACGAAGGATTTGGTTACCGGAGCGATCAATGGGATGTTGAGTTCTTTGGATCCGCATAGCGCCTACCTGACTCCCGAGCTGTACAAGGACCTCCAGACGGAAACCCAAGGCCGGTTCGGCGGCTTGGGAATCGAGATCACCGTGCGCAACGGCGTTTTGACCGTCGTGTCGCCGATCGAGGATACGCCGGCGTTCCAAGCGGGGATTAAGCCCGGGGACCAGATCCTCAAGATTGAAGACGAATTTACGAAGGACATGGCGCTCACGCAAGCGGTCAAAAAGCTACGAGGTCCCAAGGGGGCTAAGGTGAAGATCTCGATTAAGCGCGAGGGAGTTCAGGAACTTCTCGACTTCACGCTTGTGCGCGACATTATTCGCGTGCAAAGCGTCCGTTTCCGCATGCTTGAGGACGGGTATGGGTATGTTCGTGTCGCCCAATTCCAGGAGCGCACCGATCGCGACGTCCAAAGGGCACTGGAAAAGTTTTCCGGTGAAAAGACGGGCATTAAAGGGCTTGTTCTCGACCTGCGTAATAATCCCGGCGGTCTGTTGACGCAAGCCGTTAGAATCTCCGATCTCTTTTTGGATTCCGGCATGATCGTCTACACCGAAGGGCGGTTAGAAAATCAGAAGCAGAAATATTTTGCGCGCAAGGAAGGCTCCTGGACGGAATTTCCCATCGTGGTTCTAGTGAATGGGGGAAGCGCCAGCGCCTCTGAAATCGTCGCCGGAGCCCTGCAGGATCATCGCCGAGCCATCGTGCTGGGCACGAAAACGTTCGGCAAGGGATCGGTCCAAACGATACTTCCCCTGGACGATCAATCAGCCCTCCGCCTGACGACGGCGCGCTACTTTACGCCCAAAGGCCGTTCGATCCAAGCTGCCGGCATTGTCCCTGATATCGTGATGGAGAACGAGTCGCTGCCAGAGGCGCGAGCGGAAGAAAAGCAGCGCCCCGGTATCAGAGAAGAAAATCTCCCGGGTCACTTACAGAACCAATCAATTCCGAAAGAGAGCGCGCCGCTCCAGCCCGAAAAGAAAGAAGAGAACAACGATAGAGACGCGCAGATCAAGCGCGCCCTAGAACTGCTGAAGGGCTGGGAGGTCTTCAAGCAGATCGCGCAGAAAAAGGCTTCATAATGGACGCCGGGCAGAGTTAAGGAAATTTTCGGGTCGCCGCTTTTTTTGGTAAAACTCATTTCAATGAACACCCAATGGGGGAGTTCAAAAAAACCATAGGGTGGTCTCTCCGCGCCGCGGAATCACGGCCGGTCTTAACCGTTAGTCAGCTTAACGAGATCGTCAGAGATGCTCTAGACAGAGAGCTGCCCGCTCTTTGGGTTGTGGGCGAGATCTCCAATTTTCGCGTTCCCCTGTCGGGCCACCTTTATTTTACCTTGAAAGACGATCAGAGCCAGATCGCAGCCGTGGTGTTCAGGCGGCAGGGTCACAGCCTGCGTTTTCAGCCCGAAAACGGGATGGAAGTCCTTTGTTACGGTCGCGTGAGTCTTTACCCGGTCCGCGGCGACCTGCAGCTTTACGTCGAGACGATGGAGCCGCGCGGCCGGGGAGCCTTGCAGGTGGCTCTGGAGCAGCTCAAAGAGCGGCTCTGGAAGGAAGGACTTTTCGCCGATGACAGGAAAAGAGCGCTGCCGTTCTTACCTGCTTCCATCGGGATCGTGACTTCTCTGCAGGGAGCGGCGGTGCGCGACATGCTGCGAATTCTAGATGATCGCTTTCCCGATCGCCGGGTCGTGATTTTCCCCGTCCAGGTACAGGGGGAAGGAGCGGCGGCGTCAATCGCAGCCGCAATACAAGAGCTGGGAAACTCTGGGCAGGTGGAGGTTATGGTCGTGGGGCGCGGCGGCGGTTCCGCGGAGGATCTGTGGAGTTTTAATGAGGAAGTCGTCGCGCGCGCGTTGGCGGCAGCGCCGGTGCCCGTGATCTCGGCCGTCGGTCATGAAATCGATTTCACCCTGGCGGATTTAGTTGCTGACCGACGCGCGCCCACACCCACCGCGGCTGCGGAAATGATCGTTCCTATTAAGAAGGAACTGGTTGAAGAAATCAGGGCGCTCGCAAACCGGTTGCAGAAGGCGATGAACACGCAGTTACAAGAGGCCCGGCAGGATTGGGTTTCGATGGCTCACAGGCTTGCCGACCCAACGCGGCGTTTGCGGGAACAACAGCTTCGCCTTGATGAGCTTTCTGTCGACTTATGGCGGCGTTTCCAGGACCTTCTTCAGCGAGCCCAGGAGCGCATGACGCAGGTGAGCAAGAGATTAGGGGGCGTGAGCCCTCTGGCTGTCTTGGAGAGAGGTTACAGCCTGGTGCAGACAGTTCCGGATGGCAGGGTTGTCAAAAGTAGCGCGGTGCTCCAGGTCGGGGATAGAGTCAACGTCCGGTTTGCTCAGGGAGCTGCGGTTTGCCGCATTGAAGAAAAAGAATAGGATGAAGCTTTACCTACCCGTGTTATTCGTGTCTTGGCTCTGCGCTCAGCCAGTCGGAGCGGGCCAGGGCTTCCGTGTGATACCGCAGTCGGCGGAGATGCTGCAAGGAGAGGTGCTACGAGTCATCGTGTCAGGCCAAGGTCTGACCGAGATCACTGCTCTTTTGGGCGTGCAAACCATTCCTTTTTTTCCCATTCAGGAAGGCCTTTACGTTGGATTCGTTGGCATCGACTTGGAACAAAAGCCCGGCGCCGTCAAGGTTGAGATTAAGGCACTGAAGGCCGCTGGAGAGACGGAGCAAGGGAGCGTGGATTTTAGCGTCAGAGCGAAACGCTTTGTCGAAGAACGGTTCTCAGTGCCTCCGAGTTTCGATCGTTTCGATAAAGCCACGCGAAAGCGGATTGAAGACGAGCACAAGCGGCTCGAGGGCTTATGGAAATCAGTCACTCCAGGTCGGCTGTGGGGGGGACCGTTCGAGCTTCCCGTCAAGGGAGCAGTCGGCTCTCCTTTTGGTTTGCGCCGGGTCATCAATGGC
>JBOHVR010000195.1:0-3703 GCA_050735755.1 Binatia bacterium | reverse complement strand
TAAGTCCGTGTTTCCATGGGGACCTCCCGGAACGATTACAATCTTTACCGCAAACCTGCCGACATCTTCAATCGGCCGGCCGGATGACACCTCTCTTGATGTCATTCTGAGCAGAGCGAAAAATCTCCGTTTGCACATCTCAAAATACTACCGGGCGGCATTGTTATGGCGTCCGATGCGGTATAAGTGCTATACGTATAGAACCCATGCAAAAAGGAGCGGAGGATCACATCATGGCGCAAGCAATCTTCAATTATAACCCCGAGGAAAATTATAAAATTCGCGCTTACGACGTAACGTATCGGGAGGACCAGGACGGCGCCTGGCTCGCTCGCATTTATCAACCCGAAGGCGCCGGGCCTTTTCCAGTGTTGCTAGATGTCCATGGCGGCGCGTGGAATCGGGGCGGGTACACTAATAACGAGCTGATCGACCAGACGCTCGCCGCGAGCGGGATGGTCGTTGCCGGCATCATGCTTCGGCGCGCGCCGAAACACCCCTACCCCGCTCAAGTGGCCGACGTGAATTACGCCGCCCGCTGGCTGAAGATACACGCGCGTGAGTTCAACGGCGACGCTCGCCTGCTCGGCGGTCTCGGCACTTCCAGCGGCGGGCATACGGTCATGCTCAGCGCCTTGCGTCCCCATGACCCGCGCTATGGAGCGCTCCCGCTCGCAGGAGCCGAAGGCGTGGATGCAGCGTTAGCGTACACTTTGCTCGGCTGGCCGGTGCTGGACTCCTATGCGCGTTATCTTTACGCGAAGGAGAACAATCGCGCTCAACTGATGGAATCGACCGAGGCCTACTTCCTGACCGAGGAGACGATGAAGGAAGGCAATCCCCAGCTTGTGCTGGAGCGTGGCGAGCAAGCTCAAATGCCGCCTGTGCTGATCGTCCAGGGCACCAACGATGATAATGTCCCCTTATCGATCCCACGCAAGTTCGTTGAAACGTACCGCGCGGCTGGCGGCGCAGTCGAGATTGAATGGTTCCCGGGGGCGCCGCATGGGTTCGGGAGCAAACCCGGCCCGGATTCAGACCGCGCGTTAGCGCTCATGAAGGTGTTCGTGGCGCGCCAGTTGAACGGATCTCAAACCGCAGCAAAAGAGCAAGAATCAAGGCGCGGCGCGCAGGGCACTGTTTCAACCTAGCCTGGCGTCGCCGAAAATCGCAACAACAGTTTGCCGTCATTCCGGTCAAGCCGGCGATTTAGCTTCAGCCTCTGGCTGATCAGCCTTTGGCTGAAGCGCGAGCTGGAATCCGGGAAACAGGGGAAAACTGGATTACCGCTTTCGCGGTAATGACGAAAGGAGACGCCGACCTATTCCATGAACTTCTTAGACAGAAGGCTAGTTTTTTACTTCCGCTTCGCCGGTTCCTCGCGCGGAAATCCGAACGCCTCAAGAGCCATCGCCATCCATCTCGAGGTCTTGTCGATCATTGTCAAATCTCTGATCCAGACCTTCTTTCCTCTAACGATTTTCTCCAGCGCCGATTCCGGCGAAAACACTGAGGCGCTTACCGGTTCATATTCATCAATGATGGCCTGGCCCTGCGGGCCGGCCATGAATTCCAGCCACAAAAGACCCGCATAGGGATGAGTCGCGCTTTCCAATACCGCATGCGGTCCATCGACTCGCACCGGCACCGGCTCAACAACCTTTACCTGAAGGCAGCCCGTCGGGTCTTTCCGCATGACTCTCACCACGCCTTGGTAATACGCTCCCGAATGGAGCGCATATTCGCCTGCGGCAATCTGCGTGATCGTCCGGGTTTGGCCGCGGACCCACACCGGTTGCTGGGCGGCAATCTTCTTGGCATAGCTGATCATCCATTCCTCGCCTGCGCCGGCAGCCATCACCGTCTGCAGATTGGGCCGGATATCGACAAGGAACTTCCGGCCGTTAAATTCGGGCTTTAGAAAATCGTCCCAGCTGCTTGGAACCTTGCCAGGATCGATCAGACATTTATTGAAAGCCACGACTTGCAGAGAGCTCTCCATGGCGACGATGTTCGAATTTACCGCGTCAATCATTTTTACCGGAATGGCCAGCACCTTTTGCTCCGCCATGCCCAAGATGTCGAACTTCTTCAAATACGGCAGATAGTCCCTATAAAGATCGGGAGGCACATGGATGACACCTTCGTCCAACCGAGAACCCGCCTTTAGCTGCGTGGCGCGGGTTTGAGAGTCCTCTCTTGTGATCTCCGTCGCCTGCGTATCGATAAAGGGATATTTTTCTTTGAACGCCCTGGCCAACGCGCCAACCGTCTCGGGACTGGAGGACGCCAGCACCCGCAGCCTGCCTTCCTTCTTGGCCTTTGCCACAACCTCATCGCGGCTTGGCTCGAAAATGTATCCTCTGGCCTCAGCGTCCCGCTTCGCCTTGGCCATGGCCGGCGTCAAAGATGCAGCGAATGCCCCGGCGCCGAACGACCATGAGCTAAGAGCCAGGTACAGAAAAAAACGCCCTAAGAAAATCCGCCTCATATCGCACCTCGGGTTTGCTGGTCCGCCCACAAAGACAGCCGTGCCCGTCGCACAACAGCTATCCGTTTTCAGTGCGGACGTTCTTGTCTACGGCTGACTCCTTGCACTCGACGGTTCCATCGTCGAGCACGGCAACGTCAAAGCGCATGCACGGATAGGTTGCATAAGGGTGTTTCAAGCAGGAGCCGCTGCGAACGTCGAATTGTCCGCCATGATAGGCGCAGGTGAGCGTGTGACCCTCCAACGTACCCTTATGGAGCGGGAACCCTTTGTGCGGGCACCGATTGTTGAAGGCATAAATTTTTCCCTCGACCTTGGCGAAGAGAATGTGCTTGTCCCCGATCTTTACAGCAGCCATCTGACCTGCGGCGAGTCCGTGCACATTAATCCGTTGTTCTCCAATGCGTTGCCAAAACTCATCGACGAAGTAGCGGCGCGCCTTCTTGATTTGCGCCCCCTCCATTTCCAGCTCGGCGGCTAGCTTCTTCAGCTCGTCGTGAGTAAGGCTTTCGAGCTCTTCACGGGTGTACGCCGTGCTCATGACTCATCCCCAATGCCGAGAGTGCCGTCGGAAGCGACGCGAACGTCTAAAGATCTCAGATTCTCAAAGTCTATCCCTGCGCTCAGCACCTCTCCCGTACGGACATCGAAGCGCGCATAATGCCAAATGCAGGTGACGATGTGGCCATCGAGCCGGCCTTCGTTGAGCGGGTAAGCCAAATGGCCGCACGCGTTATCGATCGCATAGATTTTGCCGTCGACCTTAGCCAGAAGGATTTCTTTTTCGCCGCTCTTAACGGTCGCCAGCCCCCCTTCCGGTATTTCGTCTGCCTTAATCAGGCGCTCCGGCGACTTTCTGCGCAGCACGCTTTGAACTAAGGCGCGCAGCCTCTGTCTCTCGTAAGAATAGGCCAGATATTTTTCCCATTCGGCTTGAAGGCGATCATCGGAAAACTGGGCAACGGTTCCTTTCGAATATTCCATCTTCTCTCCGTCCTGCTCTTAGACCGGACCAACGCTATCACCGTCAATATCGGGCATGCAAGGCATCGCTGGGCTCGTCGTTTTCATGTTTGACAACGCGAGTTCATCGAATAATATACTTTCCCACTTGCGCCGAAACCGCAGATTATTGAGCTAGTGTAGTGCCTCTTAAATGAAGGCACTTATTCTTCGACGTAACATTTAGAATCCGGGAATGAAATTTCATGC
>JBOHVR010000194.1:0-5003 GCA_050735755.1 Binatia bacterium | reverse complement strand
CACTGGCAATGGTCGATGGGGTCATGCTTCTGGTCGACGCCTCGGAGGGACCCTTGCCCCAAACTCGCTTTGTGTTGAAAAAGGCGCTGGAAGCCGGATTGCCTCCGGTTGTTTGCATCAACAAAATTGACCGCGCGGATGCCAGACCGGCAGAGGTGCTGGACGAAATCTACGACTTGTTTATCGATCTCGATGCCACTGAGGAGCAGCTCGACTTTCCCGTGGTTTACAGCAACGCGCGCGCGGGGATCGCGACGCGCGATCTGAGCCAACCGGGAAGCACTCTGAAACCTTTGTTTGATCTGATTGTGGAAGCTCTGCCGGGACCTTTCGTCGAGCCTACGGCACCGACCCAATTTCAGGCCAATAACCTGGATTACGACGACTACGTCGGGCGCCTAGCGATAGGCCGATTGAAAAGCGGAAGTCTAAGGACAGGCTTCTACATGCTCTGCCACGCAAATGGATTGCAGCAACCGGTCAAAGTCACTCAAGTCTTTGGCTGGCAAGGACTGAAGAGAGTTGAGTTAGATTCGGCCACTGCCGGGGACATTGTCGCGGTAGCCGGAGTCGAGGAAATCCAAATCGGCGACACCATCGCGGACCGTGAAAGCCCGCGGCCACTGCCACCGTTGCGAGTTGATGAACCCACGATTGCCATGATCTTCAGCGCCAATAATTCCCCTTGGGCAGGACGCGAAGGAGATTACGTAACGTCCCGCAAGCTGCGCGAGCGGCTCGTCTACGAGCAGCGCAAAAACGTAAGCCTGCGCGTCGAAGAGACGGACTCACCGGATGCATTTAAGGTAACCGGTCGCGGCGAGTTTCAGCTTGCGATTGTCATCGAAACCATGCGGCGCGAGGGCTATGAGTTGCAGGTATCGAAGCCAACAGTGATTACACGGGAGCTCAATGGCGGTATTCAAGAGCCCGTTGAAATGCTGGTCATCGATATTCCCGAAGAGCATATCGGAATCGTGTCGCAGTTGCTCGCTTCCCGCCGCGGGAGAATCACCAAAATGACCCATGGCGGTTCGGGACGCGTCCGGTTAGAGTTTTCGGTCCCATCGAGGGGACTGATCGGGTTCCGCTCGCGCTTCCTCACGGACACCCGGGGGATGGGTATCATGAACGCTCTCTTCAACGGCTGGGCGGCTTGGCAAGGAGCGATCCAGTCCCGTAGCAACGGCGCCATGGTCGCCGATCGCGAGGGTATGGCCACTCCGTACGCGGTCTTTCATCTTCAGGAGCGAGGGGCCCTCTTTATTGCGCCCGGTACACGCGTGTATGAAGGCATGGTCGTTGGCGAGTACTCGCGCGACAATGATCTCAACGTCAACGTCTGCCGTGAAAAGAAATTGACCAATATCCGCGCCGCGGGCCGCGACGAGAACATTCTGATTAGCCCGCACCGGGAAATGGGTTTGGAAAACGGAATTGAATGGATTGCCGACGATGAGTTGGTGGAGGTCACGCCGCAATCGATTCGGCTGCGGAAGAAAGTGCTCAAGCAGACGGAACGGCCGCGAAGAGCAAGGGAAGAAGAATAGGAAAGTAAAAAGGCAAAATTAAAAAACGGAACTCATTTGTTTGCACGAAATGAGTTCCCGAGCATAAACAGAAAAGCGTATTGCACCGGCGGGCAATTTTGTGTAATGAACAGCCAACGAGTTAACATCCATCCAAACAATAAGGGAGGTCATTATGTACCAAACCAATATGTACGAGGGCATGTTAGCGGAAACCATCACTGTGCGAGGACACAATGGTGATCTTATTAATGCCTACTGTGCACGCCCTCTCGGGACCGGCCCGTTTCCCGCCATGGTGGTCATCCACCACGCACCGGGTTGGGACGAGTGGTATCGCGAGTGCACGCGCAGGTATGCCCATCATGGCTACGCCGCAATTTCTCCTGATCTTTATTTTCGCGCGGGATTCGGAACTCCCGAGGATGTCGCGGCTAAAGTGCGCGGAGCCGGTGGTGTCCCGGATGATCAGGTCGTAGGTGACCTCGAAGGCTCGATGAAATTCTTACGATCTCTACCCTACATAAACGGAAAGGTCGGAATTTTCGGCACCTGTTCTGGGGGGCGCCATGCGTTTCTAACGGCCTGTCGTACAAAGGGCTTCGATGCGTGTGTGGAGTGCTGGGGTGGGCGCGTGGTGATGTCCAAGGAAGAGCTAAACCCAAAGCAGCCCGTTGCGCCGATTGATTACACCAAAGATCTTTCCTGCCCTCTGATTGGCATCTTTGGCAATGACGACAAGAGCCCCTCTCCGGAGCAAGTGAACCAGCACGAGGCCGAGCTCAAAAAGCAGGGCAAGAACTATGAATTTCATCGCTATGACGGCGCGGGCCACGGCTTTTTCTACTACGATCGGGCCAACTATCGCCAGGAACAGGCGGTGGATGGGTGGAAGAAAATCTGGCCCTTCCTTGAAAAGTATCTCGGCAAGTAGGAAGGAGGACGATCCATGTGTACTATGATTGCTCAGCAAGCTGTGGTGAGCGGAACCGGTAAGGGCGGAGACGGCTGGTTTCCGGTAAATCAGGTTAACGTATCCTACGATCATCCGTTTGAAGCGAATTTGGAACACGCGCTGAACATAGATTTTGTCAACGAAGCCCAAGGTCCCGGAGCGCGCGTGGCCGTGGAGCTTAGCCTGGAGTCAGCGCGCCATCTCGTGCAGACCATCCAAGCCGTATTGGCTCAGGCTGAAAAAGGCGGTTACCTGGAAGAAGAAGCGGCGAAACCTTAACTGTCGCTCTGCGCTCGCACATCAGTGGGATTGGATGCCAGCAATGGCTCCAAGTTCAGCGGTATTAATTTGGGGGTCTCAGATTTCCTGAGACCCCTTTTCACTTTTACTTTCTTGTAGGTGTCCTTTCTCCCGATAGAACCGTGCCGCGCCGGGGTGAAGCGGGATGTCGAGGGGGCCGGCTTCGGTATTACTGCAGAGTTGAGACATGGGTGGGACTTGGTCCGAATCGTAAGGAATCTCTTTTCTGATTTTATCCAACGCGGAGACGAAGTAATAACCGAGCTCCTCGGCCAAATCTGCGTGCGCGACGATAGGCCAGCCGCTGTAATCAATGACCGCGGTCGACGGATCAAAGTTTCCTTTCAATCTGCCCCCGCCGAGAGGCGCACGGTGAAAACCGTACCGCTCCAATTTTCTCAGCGCAATTTCTTCGAACGGCAAAAAAACCATTCCATGCTCAAGCGCCAATTGTCCCCACGAATCCAAACCTTCGTCGATGACCATGTGAATTTCGCCTGAAATAATGCCTTCGCGGCGGCGCGGATTGCTGGGACGGGCCACCGGCTCGACGCTGCCGCCCCATTGGACAAAGGAATCTAGCTTGAGTCCATGCGCCTTAAGAACGGTCCGGATAGCGAAATTGACGCAGTCATTATCCGCGACCGACACACGCATAGCCGGACGTTTTTCTTTGAGCTGCTCCATGGAGCGTATCTCCAAGTCGCCGGCCACGGCGACAACCAAACGGTCCCAGGAGGGGAAAACCGCCAGGGCGCGTAGCGGCAACGGGCGACGAAACGGACCTTTTCCGAGGTAAGCCATCGTCGCGATGATCGACGGGTTTAGCCACGCGATATCGAGTTTGCGGTTGCCCACAAGCCGCGCCCCCGCAAGGCCGCTGCACCACGCGGGGCTAACCGCGAAGTTAAACGGATAAGGTGGTCCGTCGTGAGCGGAACCTCCCGGCAATTCCACTTGTAGACGCACAGCGCTCGTTAGAAGAGTCGGTACTGCTTCGTAGAGTCCGGCCAGGATTCGAGTTGCGATCCGGGCCCGCATCAGGCTCGCGCTCATAGGCTTAATGCTGCGGTCGTCGTAGGCCATAAGAAAACTCCTGATTTCTTAATTGTTGATCTGGATTCGCAGGCGTTATAATTGCGCCCTTGTTGGTTTTAGCGCTACTGGCTGAGGAGTGACAAGTCAAAATGGCAGGAATTGTCCGTCCCGAACAGCGCGCTGACATCGATGGGATCCGCAGCGTGCATGACGCCGCGTTTGGGAGGCCTGCAGAGGAGCGAGGGGCAGGGTGGTGAACGGAACCCTCTTGACGGGGATCGAAAGTAAGGATTAATTGTCAATAAGTTCTCAATAGCAGCAGATCGTTGACATCTCCTCCGCGCCTAGGGCTAGCAGACCTCCGACGTGCAAACGATGTACTGCTATTTTTAACTTGCTTAACGGTTAAAAATTAAAGGAAGTACCGGTAGCTTGTCACAGGATAGTCAGCAACTCGGGAATGCCGTTTCGCATCCGATTGAGGAAATCGACATTCTTTGGATCACCGCCGGCCTCGGTTGCGACGGAGATACGATTGCCATCACCGCGGCGACTCAACCAAGCCTGGAGGATATTGTCCTTGGGGGCATCCCAGGCATTCCTAAGGTCAATTTTCACAATCCGCTCCTCGCATACGAAACCGGTGATGAGTTCACGAACAGATTTGAGCTCGCTGCCGAAGGGAAGATCGATCCGTTTATTCTCGTGGTTGAAGGATCTATTCCTGATGAAAGCATTAAAGGAGAAGGCTATTGGGCAGCGTTCGGAGTGGACAAGCAAACGGGACAACCGATTCCAACCTGTGAATGGATTGATCGTCTGGCGCCGAAAGCATGGGGGGTGATGGCGGCCGGGACGTGTGCAACTTATGGCGGGATTCACGCGATCGAGGGGAATCCCACGGGTTGCATGGGCCTGGCGGATTATCTGGGCTGGCAATGGAAATCAAAGGCGGGCATTCCGATCGTGTGCGTTCCGGGCTGTCCCGTGCAGCCCGATAATTTCATGGAGACTTTGCTGTATTTGCTTCAGCAAGCCGCGGGTAAAGCCCCGATGATCCCTCTCGACGAAGCGCTTCGACCCGTTTGGCTCTTTGGGCCAACGGTTCATGAAGGATGCGATCGTGGCGGTTATTACGAACAGGGCGACTTTGCTGATGCCTTGGGGTCAAGCTCCTGCAT
>JBOHVR010000193.1:0-8116 GCA_050735755.1 Binatia bacterium | reverse complement strand
GACCAGAAGCATGACCCCATCGACCATTGCCAGTGTCCGCTCAACTTCGCCTCCGAAGTCGGCGTGGCCCGGAGTGTCGACAATGTTGATTTTGATCCCGGAATAGTAAACTGACGTATTTTTGGCGAGGATCGTAATGCCGCGCTCACGCTCCAGATCAAGAGAATCCATGACGCGCTCAACAACGACTTCGTTGGTGCGGAATATCCCGCTCTGGCGCAACATGCCGTCGACTAAGGTGGTTTTTCCGTGATCGACGTGAGCGATGATGGCGACGTTCCGAATATCGTCCCGACGGTTGGATGAGATGTGCATATCTTTAAAACAGATTTTTCCTTTGCTTGCGATGCCTAACCAAAGAATCGCGAATAAATCCCGACAGAGAGAAGGGTTTCAGGTTAGGTCCGGCTTAGCCGCCTGAGGCAAGCAATTTACCCCAACCCCGCACTGGAGGGATGATGCCGGGGCGAATCAAATTGTTCCAGACCTCTCCGTTTAGATTGTTAAAGGTTGCCTTCCCAAACTCCTCTTCCAAGGCGGGCACTGTGTGAAGACTTAGCGCTGCGCCGCCCGGCACGAAGATGGCCTCAACATCCGGCGCTAAACGAGCGGCCTCTCGTCCGACATCCAGGGCGGTCTGCATCCCTTCCTCGAAAGCCATGGCAGCGGAATTCACGCCCCATTGGCCTCGTGTCGTCATACCTAAAACCCGAATGCCTCCATCTTCCAGATAGCTCGTAAGCCCGCGATTGACGTCGTCCACCCAACGGCTCGCAACGGTAAGGGTCTTCAGCCCGAGATGGTTCATCGCGGCTAGAAGAGCCTCCAGAGGAGCGTCGCAAGCGACGCCGGTTTTGTCTTCGGTTTCCCGGAGCAAGCTCACAACCCGCCGCCGGCCTAATTGCGCCGAGATCGGAACCCCGCCGAGAATGATACAGTTGACCTTCTCGCGCATCAGCGCATCGACACAGTTCTGATATCTCTGGAGCGCGTGCTCGACCGCGTTGCGATCAAATTCGGTCAGACCCATGACGGTCGTGAACACCATCACATCCATGGGAACAATGCGATAGAATTCATACCCAAAGCCGCGCATGACCTCTCTGCCTGATTTGCCCCGCGGCGCGATGTCCCCATAACGAAATCTCGGAAGCAGGCGTTCGATCCCTTGTTCCATCTGTGCTGTCCTCATTTCTGAGCGTTTCCGTCTCTTTCTTACTGTATGTCTCCCAACTTATCAAAGGCGGCTTCGCCGCCGCCGGCCGCCTTGTGGCGATCGTTTGCCCGGTTGCTTTTTCCTAACCTTTTCACCAGAATCACCTTCAATCCTATTTCCACCGTTTCACAAAAGGAGTTCCATCCGTCATGGAGCCAACCCGGGTGATCGTCGTGCGCCACGGTCAAACAATTTGGAATATTGAGCGAAGGTTTCAAGGCCATCAAGACAGCCCTTTGACGCTCAAGGGGATAGCGCAGGCCGATGCTTTAGCGAAGCGCCTGTCTCGCCCCGCATTCAGCGCGCTTTACAGCAGCGATCTGGGACGGGCGTATCGCACCGCTCAAATCATCGCAGACGCGTCCGGTCACACCGTAACGGCTGATCCACGTTTGCGCGAGCGCAGCCTGGGGGTGTTTCAAGGGCTTAAAAGCGAGGAAATAAAGACAGCCTACCCAGATGATTACAAGCGCTACCGTAACAGAGAACTGGATTACGTGGTCCCTGCGGGCGAAAGCCTGCGCCGGCAGGTCGAGCGCAACATGTCTTGCCTGGAAGACCTTGCGCGAAAACATTCTGGAGAAACCATCGTGGTCGTCACTCATGGCGGTGTTCTCAACGTCGTGTTTAGACAGACGCTTTCGATCCCGTTCGAAGCGCCGCGCCGGTTTGAGTTTCTGAACAGCAGTCTCAACCTGTTTGTATTTGTGGATGGCTACTGGACGCTACAGACCTGGGGCGATGTCGCTCATTTAGAAGCTGTCGTAGACTGATGTGCACTCGCCGGAAAGCGATTGTTACCAGATGGGTTTCGGCTGAGGTCCAGGCTGGATCCCCGCGATTGCCGGATTTTCGCTATCACCTACTCGGTTTGTCCTGTTTGCGTTCCAGACGGCGGGCTATTTTTTCTTTTTCCTTCTCCTGCCGGCCCACCTCTTTCTTGCGTTTCATTGACATTTCGCGTCCCATGAGACCTCCTTTCAAAACTCTGATTGCCCACTAAACAGCAATTGCAATGCTATTCTTGAGGTCTGCATAAATCCGGATGGAATCCTCCGCGAGACGGTAGCCCTGGGTGATCAGCGTTACGATACTGCGGATATTTCGGCTGACATTTTCTATGTTACTAACTGGAAACCCGTCTTGTAGAAATCTCCCGATGAGTTTTTCCTCTCCTAAAGTCACAACTTCGAGTGATTCGGGGCTATTCTCTTTAAAATAATGCTCCGCCGCGCGCGGGCATCGATCCAATTCTCTCTGTAGCGCAGGAGAAATCTTTATGCCTACAAAAAACCGCTTATCGATTTGGTCCATATTGGCGCCCTCTCTTCTTTTTTTGCAATTTGTAATCGTCGAACATCGTTGCGTATTGCGCAGCGGCTCGTTACACCGGCGCTTTGGCCTGGAAATGAAGAGGATCTCTCAAGTTCTGTAGCTCCCGGTAGTAATATAATTTCGTCGGCCTCTTATGCGGGAATTTCAGGCGCTTGAGAAAAGCAATTTCGTCTGGGGTGATGTCTCGACTCATCCCCCTGTCCTGAAGAAACTCTTTGAGTCCGGCCTCGTCGCCGGTCGAGGATTCCAGTTCCTTTTCAACAAACTCGAACTGTTTTATCCGCTCTCGGCCCAATTCGGGCGCTAGAATGACCTTCATGCCGAAGCTCACTGGATCGATGTCCCAGGATTCGACAAGCGGCTCCAAAAAGTACACGAAGTTTTGTACGGACAAATTAAAGATATCCGTATCCAGAAACTCCAAGACGATGACGCGCATCTCTTCATAACTTTTATGATTGATCCGAGCAGCCCGGCGCAGCCAGTTTTCGTTCTTCCACTCCTCATTGGCCACTCCCTTGGCTACGTCCAAAAGTTTTTGTGTGATGAGCCGCTCAATTTCGCCGAAGGGTTCCTTCTCGAAAATGGAGCGCATCTTCTTAGTTTTACCGGGGCTGCACTTCTTCAGAATAAGTTCACGAATTTCCTGAAATAAGGGTCTGGAGGGTTCTCCAATCTTTCTCTTGAGCTCCTCCTTGCGTTGAAGCTCGACGAGCCTGCCTAACTCTCCCGCCGAAAGCTTGAGGAAAATCTCCACCTTCTCATAGATGTCCGATCGATTGGGCGACGGAAGCGCCTTTCGCCCGGTCAGCAACTGGGAGATGTAAGATTCTGTAACTTCAGCCGCGACCGCGAGGTCACGCTGCTCATATCCCAGCACTTCGAGACGATGCTTAATGAACTCTGGAGGACTCAAGGCGGAATTGTAATTAACCGAAATTGGTTATTAATACCATATCGCAACCGCCTAGTAAAGATTTGACTTGACAATGACAGTTAAGTTCTCTACCCTAATCGCTCCACTCTAGAGTTTTTACCGTTAAGAGGCGCTAAACATTCCCATCAAATCAAAAGATATTGCCGGCGACGAAGGGGCAGAGGTCGAGATCCACGAAGGGTCTAATTCGCCAGCATGGCATCTTGACGAGGGTTGCGTTCCTGAATTCGACGAATCGGAGGCGACCGAGAACCAAAGCACTGGCCGGTCTCCGATATCGGAAAACCACGGAAATGGAATTTCTCGTTATCTTAGCGAGTTGGCCTCCGTCCCTCTCCTAAACCGTGAAGAGGAAGTAAGACTCGCGAGTCAGATGGAAGAAGGCGAGGAGCAGATTGCGACAGAGATCTTAGCCTCTCCTTTTGCTGTTCATTTCGCATTCGACCTAGCCAAAAAGGTCCGCGCCGGGGTGCTCGACGCGCGCGAGATTATTGATCCTGAAGGCCGAACCAGTCCAGATCTTCTTGTTGATGGCGGCCTCCTCAAGGCCCGTTTTCAGAAAACGATAAAGAGCCTCGAGCGTCTTGTCCGAAATTATGAACGCACAAAACAATATCCGGCCGCCCTCATAACAGCAGCGCGCGGGGGGCGAATCGATCCGAAACTCCGTCCCGTAAGAGAAGAACTTCTCACGGCCATCAAGAGACTCCAACTGAACCCCGCACGAATTGACGCTCTCGTGGAGGCCTATAAACGGGCGGACGCCAGAGTGAGAGAATTCGACCGCATGCCCCATGAGAGAAGCAGGAGAGAGTCAGAGATCCGGGCCACCGAAAAAGAGATGCGGATGCCAGCGCACGAAATTAAGCGGAGAGTCGGGCTCATTCTTGAAAAGAGGGCGCAGATTGCGGTCATAAGAAACCGGTTCGTCGAGGCGAATCTCCGTTTGGTGGTCGCTATTGCAAAAAAGTACCGATACCGGGGCCTTTCATTGCTCGACCTGATCCAAGAGGGGAATATGGGACTCATCAAGGCGGTGGACAGATTCAACTATCGGCTCGGATTTCGGTTTTCAACCTACGCAAGCTGGTGGATTCGCCAGTCCATTACCCGCTCCCTTTCGGATTACTCTCGCACGATTCGCCTTCCAGTTCACGTCGTAGAGTTACTGAACAAATTGGCAAAAACCGAGCGCCACCTTGAATCCCAATACGGACGCAAGCCGACCCTGAAGGAGATTGCCGGAGAAGTGAATACGACCGTGGAAAGAGCGCAGGCGATTCTCAACCTTGCAAAAGGATCCATATCTCTGGACGCGCCGGTAGCCGGTGAAGAAGAAATGTGTTTGCGGGATCTCATCAGTAATGAACGCGCTCCGAATCCCGAAGAAGAGGTAATTCATCTGGAATTTCAGAAGGAGACGCGGAGGGTCTTGGGAGATCTAAGCCCGCGGGAGGAGAAAATCATTCGGCTGCGGTTTGGTATAAACGAAAAGTCAGATCATACGCTCGAGGAGACCGGCAAGGTCTTCGGGGTCACGCGTGAGCGCATACGACAAATCGAAGACGTGGCCCTTAAAAAGCTCCGTCACCGGCAGCGGCTGAGGGCTTTGAGAACTGCGGCAACGAAGGTTAGGAGATTGAGTTAAAAATATGTCGCTGTACATCCCTGGAGGAAAGTCGTTTCGGTTGACATCGGGTATGTAATAACGTAAGTTGCGTTTCTTTACTACTTCACTATACGGGCCTTCTGAAAGAGGAAAAGAGTGTTGAAGGCCTAAAGCAGTCTCTCCTTGAGTAACGACACCTAACAAGAGAAAGCCGACCGTAGCGTGGTTTCCATTTTTTGCCTCTTCCATGTTCTGCTCCACGAGTGATCAGCTTTCAGGAGTTAAAGACATCAACTTTCTCTCATTAAGGAGGAGAACATGAATAATAAATTATATGTAGGCGGTCTGCCCTATTCGGTAACGGAAGGACAGCTGCAAGAGATATTCGCGCCCCACGGGACGGTTGACTCGGCCAGGGTGATTACCGATAAGTTCACCGGCCAGTCACGAGGTTTCGGCTTCGTGGAGATGAGTTCCGGAAGCGAAGCTCAAAGAGCCGCGCAGGCTCTGAATGGCACGCAACTGGAAGGGCGTACCCTCGTGGTTAATGAGGCTAAGCCCATGGCAAGCCGCGATGGGGGCGGACGAGGAGACAGGTCCGGCGGTCGTAACCGTTGGTAATTTTCCTTTCTTTCGGAGTAGCTGTGGGGGCGACCGGCCGGCTTGCCCCCTCACTGCTTGATTTGGAGCCTTATCCCGTACTGATCCAAACGACTCACCTATCATGACATCCGTTTTAGAAAATGGCGCTGCGTTTATCGCTGTTTTTCTCTATGCCAGCTTTTTTGAGTGGTTTTTGCATCGCTTTTTGATGCATCAACCCTTGTGGTCCTATCCCTTTAAAGCCCACGCTTTAGTTCACCACGGCATCTTCCGTGCCGGCCCGAGTTACTTTCTTTCCCGCGCCGAAAATCGCGAGAAAATCAGGTTCGCCTGGTGGAACGCGCCTCTCCTGCTCTGTCTTCACGCGCCTCTGCTCTTTTGGATCCAATATTTTCTTGACGCAAGTATCTTCTTTGGGGGCATGGCCGCGCTTGGGGCCTATTACTCTCTCTACGAGTACCTCCATTTCTGCATGCATGTGCCAAGGGAGCGCTGGGTGGAAAGCACCGCCTGCTTCCGCTGGCTCGACGCTCATCACCACATGCATCACAAGCGCCACTTTAAAAATCTCAATGTAGTTCTTCCTCTGGCTGACCTGCTCTTTGGGACGCTTATTCCGGCTGGGGAGTTTATCCCCGCGCGCAAGCGGTCAGCTGAATTCGGGGTGTAGCCCGCCGTTTGATCCTCTCCATACGGCTCCTATTCTCTATCGCTGTTCTCTTGACGAAGCCGCGCCGCTGCGGGAAAATCGCCCAAGCATACCCGTACTGGAGGCCAGACCTATGTTTGCAAAGATCAAGCACGTAGCGATTGTCAGCGCGAACTACCCGCTATTAGGCAAATTCTATGAAAGCGTCTTTAAGATGCGCACGTCCGAACGCTCGCGTCCGGAGAGCGCGGTCACGGTCGGCGACGGTTATATCGGTTTAAACATCAATCCCCGCCGTGCCGGCCGGCAGGAAGGTGTTGATCACTTCGGCTTCGAGGTTGAAGATGTGGAGACGGTTTTGTCGAGGTTCGGAGAGAAGTATCCCTCGATTCAAGTGCTCCGAAGACCCAGCAACCGGCCTTTTGCAGGCATCAGCACTCATGATCTCGCCGGTAATGTTTTTGACCTTTCCCAAAAAGGCATGGACAACCGAACCGACGTTTATGCAGACGCAGATTGGCAACAAGGGCGAACGATCAGCCATTTGGCCTTACGTGCGGTCAAGGCCGAAGCGCTGGCGCAATTCTATATGGATGTCTTTGAGCTGCGCCCGACGGAGAAGCCGGCAGACGATAAAAATTTCTATCTCTCCGACGGAAGGGTAACGCTCATGATCATGCCCTGGAAGATTACGGACTTTGATCGCACCGGCATTGAGCGGCCCGCGTTGGATCACTTGGGGTTCAAAGTCGAGAACCTCGAGAGCTTGAAGAGCGAGTTAACATCGTTAACGGAAAAAAACCACCATCTCAGCCCTAGCCCCGTTGGCGGCGGCCCTGAAGGAAAGGCGAGACTCGACCTTTTCAAAAAATGTCCCTTGGGAAAGTTCCACATGGCCGATCCCGATGGCGTCTTGATCGATGTCTGTGAGTAAATCACGGACATTGGTCAGTCGAGCGTATGATTCTATGCATCGGGACTTAAGATCTCGCGTTCCCGGTGGCTGGTATCCATTTCATGCTGGGTGAAGAGGGTCGCGCCGGTCTTACTCACAAGAAACTGACCGCCCACCGCGTCATCAATACCGTTATTGAAGGAAGCGACGAGGAGTTGCCGGAAGGGCCGTGCGGGTTCCTAATGCCAGGTACGGCGATGATTCATCCATGCCGATAGAAGAAATGCGGAGAGTCATTAATTCATGCAAAAGGATCTAAGGAGCTTCATTCGCCAGCTTGAACTTGAGGGTCCTGATGAATGGCTCAGGATCACCAAGAAAGTCAGCCCGAAGTACGAAGCCACGGCCATTCTTTTCAAGCTCGAAAGCCAGTCGAGATATCCTGCTGTGTACTTTGAAAACATCAATGGCTTCTCGATGCCGGCAATTACGAATCTCCACGCGACCCGAAAGCGACTTGCGCTTGCATTGGAAGTACCCGAAAACGAGCTCATCGAGGAATATAAGAGAAGAGAAAACGCTCGCGTCGCTCCTGTGATTGCCCGTGAAGGTCCCGTCAAGGAAATGATTCACCTCGGAACCGATGTCGACTTAGGCCGTTTCCCGCTTTTCACCCACTTCGACATCAACACCGCGCCTTACATCACGGCCGGCATTGTTGTCACTCGTGATCCGCTCTCGAGGGTACGAAACCTGAGTTTCAACCGGGGAATGCTCGTCGGCAAGAATCGCCTCCACATGCACTTGGCGCCGGGCATGCATTTGGCGCGTTGCCAGCGCAACGCCGAAGACAAAGATGAGCCGCTCGAAGT
>JBOHVR010000192.1:0-8393 GCA_050735755.1 Binatia bacterium | reverse complement strand
TGCACCTCAGGGGAACCCGTATCGGTTCGGTGGAGCTTGAACTGCTCAATAACTTCAAGCTTTTGCTCCTGAGCAATCCCCATGTTTCCTCCGTCGTCTTTCCTTTCGTTTGTTCTGCCGCTTTGTAGCATACCGCAAGAACCTTGTAAAGGAAAAGACCAATCAGGAAGCCCGGCAGCACGCGCGTAAGCTGCGGCTTCACTTCGGAATCCGATTTCCAGCGAGCCCAACCTGGCGCTGCTGCCGCCATTTGCCAGAGCGCATTCGACCCGAATCGCATTGACTGGGGCAATTTCAGGAACCTGCAATCCCTCCGTTTCGCGGGAAAAGCGGGGATAAAGCCGGCTCAGGCGCGGCGCCCCAGGACAGCTTTAAAGGTGAGCGGGTTGCCCCTACGCAACACCACGATATCGACTTGATCTCCTGGCTTTCGACTGCGTAAAGCAACGGCCAAGTCCTCGAGGTTTTCGACTTTCGTGCCGGCGAGCTGGACAATAACGTCACCCTCTTTGAGTCCGGCGATCTGAGCCGGGCTCCCCTCCTGGATACCCGCGAGGCGAACGCCGCCCTCTAGTTCAGTAAAATCGGGAAGGGTTCCCAGATAGGCTCCGTACCTCGTTTCCGAATCAGCGGGCTTTCCCGGAGTCTGGGGAGGGCGGGCAAATGTTAGCGGCTCTTCTCTCTGTGCGATCTTTTCTACCAATGCCGTTAGTAGAACGCTTACCTTTTCCATGCCTTCGATATTGAGCTTTTCCCAGTCATCCGAAGGCCGGTGATAGTCCTCGTGATTTCCGGTAAATAAATGCAGCACGGGAATACTCTTACCATAGAACGGAGCATGATCGCTGCGCCCCATGGCCCTGCCCGATCCCGTAACGACTTCAAGACCGAGACCTTGCGCCGCTTCGTTCACTAAGGAGCGAAATTCTTGCGCGGTTTCCAGTCCAAACACGGTCAAGCCATTCTTCCGCATACGGCCAACCATGTCGAGATTGATCATGGTCTTTGCCGCGTCAATGGGAAACGGTGGATGGTTCACGTAATGTCTCGCACCATGAAGCCCAAGCTCCTCCCCGGTAAAGGCAACGAATACGACATTGCGCTTCAGCCTCTGCGGCCTCTCGCTCAAGCGGCGCGCCACCTGGAGAAGAACCGCTACGCCCGAAGCGTTGTCGTCCGCGCCGTTATGAATCTTTCCTTCCTGGCTGTCGTCCAGCGTCCCAAAGGACCCCAATCCCAGATGATCGTAATGGGCGCCGATGATAACGCTTTCGCTCGCCCGGTTCGCGTCCGAAGCCGGGAGAAAGCCGACCACATTTTCCGCCGGAGCGCTGATTTTCTCCAGCGTTACCTGAACCGCCACGTGACTTCCCGCCAGCGGCGTCGACGCCGGCTGCTCTTCGCCGTCAATCTTCTGCTTCAGTTCCTCCAGCGACAGCCCTCTGTCCGGAAACCACTGTTCCGCGATTTGTTTCTTGACTTGCACGGCCACGAAACTCGTTTCAGCGCGTCCCAAGCTGCGCCTTAGCGGCACCAGTTCATTTTGCCTCGAGGAGCTCAAGTCTACGAGGATCATACCCGCGGCTCCATGGCTGCGCGCGTTGTCTATTTTCGCATTGAAAGTGGCGTGGCGTGAATAGCGCGGCGCTTTGCGAAAAGGACTTTTATCGTCTTTGGGCGGCGGCTCGTAGCGCAAGACCAAGACGACTTTGCCTTTGACGTCCAAACCAGCATAGTCGTCGTAACCGTAGTCTTTGGCGGTAACCCCGTAGCCGACAAAGACAACCTCGCCGGTAATTTTACCGGACCCGGACAAGCCCAGCGGGATCCATTCTTCTTGAGTCTTTAACTGCCTGCTGCCGCGAGCAATAAAACTGCTCGGTTCGACAACGCGAACACCGGTCGGCACGCTGAGCCGCTGAAAATAGCCCCCGGGCCCGCCTCCCGGCGCCAAGCCATATTTTTTGAATTCTCCGGCAATGTAATCCCTTGCCATATCGATCCCCGGAGTTCCGACGCCGCGTCCCATCAATTCATCGGACGCCAGATAGCGTACGTGGCCAAGCAGCTCTTCGATCCGGGAATCGCTGATGGCGAAACCAAAAGCCGGACCGGCACAAACAACGCCGATAACGACAGCAAGGCGAATTGAGCTCCATGATAAGGCGGCTTTGCGACCGGCTTGGTTTTCCATAAGAGCGACTTTCCCCTTTGTACCAGAAGGCTGATCATAAACAATGCCGCCTGCGCGTCTCTGTATTGACCTTGCCCGTATAGGACGCTAGATTTCGCCCTACAGCTTCGCCGATTAAAATCCCGCTACACCCAAGGAGGTACAATGGCCAAATCAGTAGTTGTTTATCACCAGCCGGGCTGAGGACCTTGTCACCGAGAGAAAGAGTTTCTTTCTCAAAAGGGAATACCCTTCGTCGACAAGAATGTTCGCGAGGACCAAGAGGCTCTGCAAGAGCTTTTTGCCCTCGGATGTCGCAGCACCCCTGTAACCGTTATCGATGGGGAAGTTGTGGTTGGGTTTGATCAGGCGCGCATAGAAAAACTTCTGGGGCTATAAAAAAGGAGGCGGGATGGCGCAGAATTTGGAAGAACTGAAGAAGAATTACGTTGGAGGTGAAATCCAGCGAGTTACCTCTTGGGCACCTGCGAGCGCCACCCCGACGAATTGAGCGCCTTGCCGCTCACGCTGTGCGATTCATCGGACGCGAGAAAGACAAAAACGTCGGTAACCGAGTCCGGTCTGTCTCCATGGTAGCCCGTCAGCTTGGTCGCGACATAGCCCGGGTCTACTGAATTCACGCGGATATTGTGTGCGCGTACCTCCGCGGCCATTGTTTGAGTGAAGCCTTCGATCCCCCACTTGGAGGCTGCGTAAGCGGCAAAGTTTGCATACGCGCCGCGTCCGATCATGGACGACACATTGATAATGGACCCACTCTTCTGCCGTACCATGAGGGGCAACATCGCCTTGGTCATCAAAAACGTTCCCCTCAAGTTGACCGCGATGGTATAGTCCCACTTTTTGACGTCATACTCGAGAACCGGCGCCGGCCGTGTCATGACTCCGGCATTATTGACGAGGACATCGATCCGGCCAAGTTCTCCTTCCACTTTGCGCGCCAGGCTCGCAACCGGTTCCTCCTCGGAGACGTCGCAGACAAGCCCGAGACACGTGGATCCGAGCGTGTGAATCTCTTTGGCTGCATCCTCAACTTCGTTGCCGGTGCGCGAGCAGATTGCGACTCGTGCGCCCTCGCGCGCATAGGCGAGCGCGATCGCCTTTCCTATTCCCCTTCCCCCTCCCGTGATGAGGGCAACTTTGTCCTGTAATTTCATTGCCGCTTTCTCGACTCTACGTTGCGCCTTATTACCGCTGAATGCAATTTAGTCCCAGATCGCCTTGACACGAGCCAATTTGTGTGGCGAAAATAAGGCGAAAGGCAAAACCAACCATGCGTGGCCGCGGCGCCAGCGACAATCCCACCAACCGCTTCGAACGCCTCTCCTATGAGCCCGAATCTCCCCAGGATTCAACAGAGCCTTGGCGGCCGAAGACTGAAACGATTCTTTTCAAAGACACCTCGCGCACGATCATCGCCCACAACGACAGCCCGGATGTCGGTTTTGACGCCAGCGTGAATGCATACCGCGGTTGCGAGCATGGCTGCATTTATTGCTATGCCCGTCCGACTCATGAATACCTCGGTTTTTCCTCCGGCCTCGATTTCGAAACCAAGATCATGGTCAAAGAAGATGCCCCGGAGCTTCTGCGGCAGCAGCTTGCCTCCCCCAAATGGAAGCCGCAGGTTCTGGCGGTCAGCGGTGTGACCGATTCCTATCAACCCGTGGAGCGGCGCCTTAAAGTAACTCGCGGGTGCCTCGAGGTTCTGGCCGAGTTTCGCAACCCAGTGATCATCATCACGAAGAATCATCTCGTTACACGTGACGCTGACCTATTGTTGGAGCTAGCACAACACAACGCGGCTGCAGTTTTCGTCTCGGTTACCACGCTGAACGCGGACCTGGCGCGGCGCATGGAGCCGCGCGCGTCAACTCCTGAGCTCCGGCTCGACGCCATCCGCATATTGAATCAAGCGGGAGTGCCGGCCGGCGTGATGGTCGCTCCCATTCTGCCCGGTTTGACCGACCATGAGATTCCGTCGATCATCGAGGCTGCTGTTGGCGCCGGGGCGCGCTATGCGGGCCACGTCGTCCTGCGCCTGCCTTACGCGGTAAAGGAACTCTTTGAGCGGTGGCTGGAAGAACACTTTCCAGACAGAAAAGAAAAAGTTTTGAACCGTATCCGCGCCGTCCGCGGCGGAAAACTGAACGATCCAAGATTTGGCAGCCGGATGCACGGAGAAGGAATCTTCGCCGAGCAGATCGAAAAACTCTTCCGCGCCGCCTGCAAAAGATACGGCATCCTCGGCCGCCGTCCTGACCTGTCAACCGAAGCGTTCCGCCGTCCCTCCGGCAATCAGCTCGGGCTCTTTGGCTAATCTGATCGGCGCCATGCTCCTGCCTGAGGGCGGTCGCCCACGACAACAGCGCCGATTCTCCTGTTAGCCCAAGGCTGCCCTGGCCGTTCGACACTCTCTGGCGCCACGAATTTAGGTTGCGTTTGCCTCAGAACCCTTGTGCACGAAAGAAACTCGCCCTTCACTCATCGCGTGACTTTATCTATTCCGTGATCTTCGGTACTCTGGCCTGGCTCACATCATAAAACGCAGGAGGTGTGTTATGGCCAAAGCTGAACTTAAGAATTTCGGAAACCCTGATGAGGTCCGGCAGTTTCCCAAAGACCGATTGGAACTGATCAAAGTCGGCGGTGCCACCGTCGGTCGGGCTGTCTTTGAGCCTGGCTGGAGATGGGCAACGTCAGTCCAACCTCTTGCCGAAACCAAGAGCTGCGAAGCCCCCTCACTTTCAGTATCACGTGTCGGGCGTATTGAGGGTTCGAATGGATGACGGAACCGAGTTTGACTGTCGCCCCGGCGACATTTCGCTTCTCCCCTCCGGGCATGACGCTTGGGTCGTCGGAGACGAGCCGGCGGTCGTCGTCGATTTCCAAGGGATGATCGACTACGCAAAGTCTGCGTAGTTCCCGCTGAACAATCTCCGTTCGCGCTTCGACACGGTTCAGAGCTTGCCCTGAGTTCATCGAAGGGACGAATGGAAGAGGGGGATTGGAGTTGCGCGAATCGGCTGGAGGTAATCTATGACAAAACTAAAAGTTGGATTTCTGCATCCCGGAGATATGGGAATATCTCTTGCCGCCACGGCACAGAATTCGGGGCACATCGCCTGCTGGGTGACTGCTGGAAGAAGCCGGGAAACACACGAACGGGCCCAAAGATTCGGTCTTGTAGATGCTCCTACGCTTAAGGAACTTTGCCAGACTTGCTCCGTAATCGTCAGCGTATGCCCGCCTGCGGCCGCGGAGGAAGTGGCAAACCAAGTTCTGGCTTGCTCTTTCCGGGGAGTCTACCTAGATGCCAATGCGATATCGCCGCAGCGAGCGACGCGGATAAGCGGATCGATGGATAAAGGCGGTGTCGCCTTTGTCGATGGCGGAATCATTGGCGGACCGGCATGGGAACGAGAGACAACGTGGCTTTACTTATCAGGAAAAGAAGCGCACCGTGCCGCCGCCTGTTTTTCTGCGGGTCCCCTGGAAACCCGCATCATCGGCGACTCAGCCGGAAAAGCCTCGGCACTGAAGATGTGCTACGCAGCCTACACCAAAGGAACGAGAGCACTGTTGTACGCGCTGCTCGCCGCCTCAGAGAAACTAGGCGTCCGGAGCGAATTGGAACAGCATTGGTCTCAAGAGGGATCAGACTACGCGGAGGAAGCCAGAGCGGGCACCAAAAGCGTGAAGGGCAAGGCATGGCGTTACGTTGGGGAGATGGAGGAAATAGCGGCGACGTTCACCGAAGCGGGTATTCCCGGCGAATTTCACATGGCCGCTGCTGAGATCTATCGGCGCTCCGCCCATTTCAAAGACGCGCCGGAGAGACCTTCATTGGAAGCTGTCCTAGAAGCTTTGCTGAGAGCCGAAAAAAGTCAGGCGGCCTGACGCTTCCAAACCGATACTTATGCTCACGCGGGAAGAAGCGCAGCAATGGGTTCTTGCGCGGCTCGGTAAACGACATGACGCGGAGAATATCTCCGTCGGAGAACTTATGCGTGTTCTTACTGTTGCAATCGCCGTTTTTATGTCCTCAGCCTGCGCTACGGTACCTCCTCCGCCGGTCTCGGTGGCGCAGGTTCAGCGCGGCTGCGCGCCGCTCGGAGCCGCATATGTGCGCACGACTTTATACTTCGGTCTCGCACGCCCCACAGGGATGGTCAGCGAGTCCGAGTGGCAAGCATTCTTGCGCGACGAGGTTACTCCTCGATTCCCGGATGGCCTAACCGTGTGGGAGGCGCACGGGCAATGGCGGCGGCCGGACAGGAGCATCGGCCGCGAGCGCACTAAAGTATTGCTGATTGTGCACGACGAAAAACCCGTAACGCTAGCCGGACTTGACGCGCTGGTGACAACTTACAAAGAAAAGTTCTCACAGGAGTCGGTCCTGTGGGAGACAACGCGTGTGTGCGCGGCGTTTTAGCCATGGGCTCTATCCTCTCTAACCTGCATCTGGCGGCACCGTGAGAATTGCCAAGCCAATAAGCTGGCCTTTGGGCGTCGGCCTGCTTTTCCTCTCGTTCAGTTTCTGGACGGACACCTCGGTCCAATTCTTTCTTCAGCCGTTACGTACGGAGTGGGGAACCAGAGTCATGGACGGAATCAGTTATTACGGAAGAGGATGGTCCTTGACGTTCTTAGGCGCTCTGTTGTTTCTTCTGGGTTTTCTCGTGCGCAAGAAAAAGTGGATGGACGCGGGCCTCCTTAGCCTTGATGCATTGCTGATCTCATCACTCGTCGTGCAATTGGTAAAACACCTTACCGGAAGACCGCGCCCGCGCCTGCTCGAGCATGCCTTCACGTTTCATGGTCCGTACCTCAGGGCCGGCATGGAAGGATTCGACTCTTTTCCTTCCGGTCATGCCGTCACCACTTTCGCCATCGCCGCCATTCTTGCCCGAGGCTATCCGCGGGCACGCTATTTCCTCTATGGGGCCGCGACGGTTGTATCTTTTTCACGGATCTATTTGGGCGCCCACTATCTGTCTGATGTCGTCGCCGGAGCACTGCTGGGAATCCTGTGTGGACGACTTATCATGCTCTATGCCGGCCGTCTCCTCGAACTCGCCCAAAGGACGAGTCAGGAACTGCTTATCGGCGGAGCGCTCGTGATCCTTACCGCAATCCTTTTCTTTCACCAGTTAGGAGCCATCCCGCTTTTTGACGTCGATGAGGCCGTATTTGCCGAGTCGACGCGTGAGATGCTGGAAACAGGCGATTTTCTCACGCCCGCTTACAACTCGACCCCGCGCTTCGACAAACCGATCCTGTTCTACTGGCTCATGAGTTCGGCGTTCGCTCTGCTGGGAGTCAACGAACTGGCCGCTCGGTTCTGGCCCGCCCTGGCGGGCTGCGGGCTCGTGGGAATCACCTTTCTCTTCGCTCGCGCCATTGCTGGCCTTCGCTGCGCCCTCCTTTCCGCGCTGATCCTGACCACGAGCCTGGGAATGATGGTGCTCTCGCGTCTGGCCATTACTGACATGGTGCTCACATTTTTTCTCACCGCATCCGTGTACGGCTTCTATCTCGCCTTGCACGACTACACAGGACCGCGCTCGGTCTCATGGGCATCGCTAGGATGGGTGGCGGCGGCCTTGGCGGTGCTTACCAAAGGTCCCATCGGCATTCTGTTTCCCGCCGCCATCGTAGCCCTTTTCATTTGGCTCTCAGGCCATTCGCAGCAGTGGTCTTCTCTCAGAATTCGAACCGGCATGGCAGTGTTGTGCCTTATCCTCCTGCCCTGGTACGTCGCGGAAGCTTACGTTACGGAAGGCGAATTTTTGCGCGTCTTCTTCGTTAAGCACAACGTCCTCAGATACCTTTCGGTCAATTCAGGCCATAAAGGTCCTTGGTTCTACTATCTAGTCGTCATCTTAATCGGCTTTCTTCCCTGGAGCGCTTTTCTGCCCGCGGCGCTCGGCGCCGCCTGGAAATATCGTTCGCAAGCGACCGGCGGCAACCGAGAACGGAGTCTGCCGTTTTTTCTGCTGCTTTGGGCGGCGGTGGTTCTGGTCTTTTTTTCTCTGGCGCAAACCAAGCTTCCCAATTATGTCGCGCCTTTGCTTCCGGTCCTAAGTCTCTTGGTCGGCTGGTGGTGCGACCTTTTCTTGCTTAACGAGCCCGGCCGCAGCGCGCGCTTTTCAGCCATTGGCGGTGGGCTTATTAGCTTCATTCTCGCAGCGCCGTT
>JBOHVR010000191.1:0-7472 GCA_050735755.1 Binatia bacterium | reverse complement strand
GGAGAAGGGTTATTGGGTCAAGTCTTGACCGCCAAGAAGCCACGATGGGTGACGGATGTGACAACGGAGGCGACCTTTTTACGCGCGGAACCAGCCAAAGCTGCCGGCATTAAGGCGGCTTTATTCGTTCCCGTTTTGATAAAAGAAGAAGTTACGGCGATCCTCGAGTTCTTTTCAACCGAGGCCGGACAGGAGGAAGGGTTTTTGGAAACGGCCCATCAGATCGGCACGCAACTGGGGCGCGTCTTTGAGCGCAAGCTCGCCGAAGAAAAACTCCGCGAAAACGAGCGTCTGGCCGCCATTGGGACATCCATAGCCAAGATCACTCATGAAATCGCCAATCCCCTGAACAGCATGTATACGACGACCCAGCTTCTCGAACGCCATTTTCTCAAAAATAAAGAAACCGTGGGCGAGACGGTTCTATCCATTGCGCAAGATATGAGGGAGGAAATTGGTCGGTTGGGCAGTATCCTTGAGGAACTGCGCTCTTTCTCGGGCGGCTCTTTCGAACTGTCAGATCTCACGCCGATAGATCCGGGTACGCTGGTTGCGGAAGTCCTGAGGGCCGGAGCATCCCTCTACGCTGAGCGCGGAATTCGTGTCGAACAGAACTTTGGGACAGATTTGCCTCCCGTCATGGCAGACGGGCAGCGGCTCAAGCAAGTCATGATTAATCTAATCAAAAACGCCATGGAGGCGATGCCGGAAGGCGGGACCCTTATGGTGCGGGGATATCGGTCCGGCGAGTCGCTCAGCCTGGAGGTCATGGACACCGGCGTCGGCATTCCGCAGGGAGTTAATATTTTGGAATCCTTGACCTCTACCAAGCACCCTGGCAAAGGGTGGGGGCTTATGATTGTGCGTCAGATCGTTTTCGCCCACCACGGCACGATTAGTTATACCAGTGAGCCTGGCAGGACGGTCTTTCGGTTGACCCTGCCCCTCAGTTCTCCTTCTGAGAAGACATAAACCTCGAAGCAAAAAACAGCTAAGCTAAGTTTGACCGATATCTTCAACTTGACCAGGGGATCTCTACGGTCTCAATTTTTTTGAGTGTTTAATTTTCAATTCCCTCCCCGCCGCCACGCTAACCACTTCGCGAACGCTTTCTTCACGATCGGCGTCAGCTTCGTGCGCATATACGCATCGCCGATTTTACGCAGCGCCTCCGCCTGGGTGGGATAGGAATGAATGGTGGAAGACAAAACGTCCATCTTTTGTTTGGACACCATGGCCGAGGTCAGCTCGTTGATCATTTCGCCGGCGTGGCGCGCCACAAGCGTCCCGCCGAGAATCCTGCCGCTCTTCTTATCGTAGTGAACGCGAGCAAAGCCCGCATCCTCTCCGTCGAGAACCGCGCGGTCAACCTGGGTTAATGACTGGGTGATGGTCGCAACATCCAAGCCCGCCGCGCGCGCGTCCTTTTCGTAATAGCCCACATGGGCGATTTCAGGATCGGTATAGGTGCACCAAGGGATTACGAGATCGGTCACCCTGCGACGGGCGAAAAAGAGCGCGTTAGCAATTACGATGCGCGCCATCGCATCGGCCGCGTGCGTGAATTTGAAACGCGAGCAGATATCGCCCGCGGCGTATACTCGGCGATTGGTTGTCCGCAACCGCTCGTCCACCGTGACGCCCAGAGACGTGTACTGCACCCTCGCTTCCTCGAGCCCAAGCCCTTCCAAATTGGGAGTTCGGCCCACCGAAACCAGGATCGCGTCGCATTCAAAATCGTGAGCCTTGCCATCCGCGGCGACCGACACGCGTTTGCCGCATCCATTAGAGCTCACCCCTTTAATAACGCTCCGAGTAAGCACCCGCACCCCATCCCGATCCATTTGCCGCCGCAGCACGGCTGCCGCATCCTGGTCTTCCTTGGGAAGAATCTCCGCCCCATCTGTGATCACGGTTACCTCACTGCCAAAGCGTTGGAACGACTGGGCTAGCTCACAACCGATCGGCCCGGCGCCGACCACGAGCAGGCGACCGGGCAGCTTCGTCAGCGTAAAAATGGTCTCATTCGTATAGTAACCGGCTTCCGCCAGGCCGGGCACGGGTAGTTCAGCCGGTCTGGCGCCGGCGGCAATGACGGCGCGCTCAAACGCGAGCCGCGCTCCGTCGATCTCTATCAGCGCGGGACCGGCGAAGCGCGCGCTGCCGATGTAGACGTCAACGCCCAGCGCGCGAAATCGCTCCGCAGAGTCGTGCGCGCTGATTCCGGCGCGCAATCGCCGCATGCGCTCCATCGCGCCGGCAAAGACGAGATTCGGATTGCACGCAAGCTGCACCCCGAACTCTGATCCGTGGCGCGCATCGTAAGCGGCGCGCGCCGAGCGGATGACTGCTTTTGAGGGCACGCAGCCGACATTCAAACAGTCGCCGCCCATGAGATTACGCTCGATCAACGCGACTTTCGCTCCGAGACCGGCGGCGGCCGCGGCGCTGACCAAGCCGGCCGTGCCCGCGCCGATTACGACCAAGTTGTACTTTCCTGAAGGCGCCGGATTGACCCAGCGCGGGGGGTGACAGTTTTCAATGACTTTTTTGTCGTGTGCATCATCGACGATCATCATTTCATCGTAGGATGGAGGCCTGTAGCTTGGATCGAAGTGCGGTTTTCCGCCAATGACGGCGCCTTCCTGAGTTTGTTCCGCCTCGCGCATCGCCTTGCGGGCCACGCGCGTGACGATCACAACCGCTGCGACTGTCGCAAGCAAGCCAACGTATTTGAGAATCTGCTGATAGAAGCCGACGGATGCTTCCATCTGCCCGGCGATGGCATCGCGGGCCGCCGCTCCGATATAAACAAAAAGAAATGTCGCCGGCAGCATACCCAACAGGTTCGCTAAAGCATAAGCAGGGGTGCGAACCGCCGTCAGTCCCAGAAAGTAATTGAGCAAGACGAACGGGAAGACCGGGCTCAGCCGCGCCAATAAAACCATCCTGAACCCCTGTTTGCCGATGGCCCGGTCAAGGGAGCGGAATTTCGGATTTGCCTCCGCCCAGCGAACGACCTTTTCGCGCAGGAAGCTTCTGGCCAGCAAAAAAGAGCAGAGCGCGCCCAGGTTGGCGCCAACCAGAACGACCAGAAAACCGGTTTTTAGTCCAAAGAGGGTCCCCGAGCCGATGGTAATCGCGCTTCCTGGTATGAATAGGACCGTGCATAAAACGTAAGCCAGCGCCACGGCAGCGGGGCCAATAGCGCCCAGACTCCTCACGTATCCTTCAACCTGCATGAACCACTCGCGAATCGGGAGAAAAAGAAAGCCGACCCCTGCCAGCACCACAAGACCGCCAAGAACAATCGCCTTGCCGCCCTTCATCCGCTTTTTCGCTTCCTTCGATTGGTCTCAGGGCGAACGGAAATTAGTTATATCTCCCCAACTGCTTCCGCCACTCCAAAGTCTGTCCCAATTTTTAATTTTGAATTTCTACTTTTTACTTTCACAGGAGTGCGCCCCCGCAACTGCTGCCGGAGCCGGCGGTACACGCGTAACAGTGATTGCCGGTCACGATTGGCGGGTCCAGAAGCTGCTCCACAGAGGCTGAAAAGATATTGAGCGCCCTGCCACGGGCATCTCGAATCGGCAGGTCGAGCATCTGGTTGAAGTCGCAATCATAGATCGTTCCTTCCCAGCCGACGCTGATGAGATTCCGGCACATAACCTGCTCCAACGTCGCGGGATTGAAGCTGCTCTCCAGCAAATCCATGTAGCACTCGTATTCGCCGCGCAGTCTCAGGTGCGTTTCGTAGCGCGTGATCGGCATGTTGCTGAGGCAATAAAGGTGATTAAACTCGATGCTGAATTTTTCCTTCAGCTCTCTCCTATAGTCCTGCTCGAGCTTGTCTTGAGGCGGTGGCAGATGCGGACCGACGGGATTGTAGACGAGATTCAACGTTAGACCGCTCTTGGGATCGCCGTACCCAAGTCCATTGAAAACCTGCAGCGCCCGAATGCTCAAATCAAAGGTGCCTCTGCCGCGTTGCCGATCAACATTCTCTTCGGAATAACAGGGCAGCGAGCATACGAGTTCCACACGATGGCGTTGAAAAAACTCCGGCAAATATTGCTTGCCCGGCTCGAAGATTGCGGTCAGGTTGCAGCGGTCCATAACATGCCGGCCGAGGCCGCCCGCTGATTCCACCAGGTAGTCGAAGTGCGGATTCAGCTCCGGCGCGCCGCCGGTAATATCCACCGTCGGGATATCCGTGCCCCTAAGAAAACGCAGCGTGGCGTCCACCGTTTCCCGGCTCATCATTTCGGTCCGGGTCGGGCCGGACTCGACGTGGCAGTGAATGCAAGCCTGGTTACAGTACTTGCCCATGTTCACCTGCAGGACGTCGATCCGGCGCCGGTTAAAGGGCTTATCGTTTAGATGAATCCTGGCGGTGAAAGGTTGCATAGAGCGATGGTTTCGGGCTTCGAGTTTCAGGTGTCGGGTTGTTAAATTTTTATTTTTTCTTTTTAGTCGCTGCTAGCTGCAGCACGCGGAGCCAGGGCTGCATAGGCTCTCCGCGGAGTCGGTCACTTTATAATCCAGCCCCTTGGTCTCGCGCGGATGGCGACGCTGATCGCGCGAGCAGTCAAAGACCCCCGCCTTTTCCGGCGCAATCCCCACGCGCGGCGGTATGAGAATAAACTGATCCCGATAAGGGGGCCTAGAATAAATTTGATAGGTTTTTTCACAGACCGCAATGCGCGCGCCTCGGGGGATGAGGTGGTTGTCGTCGTCGACGACCTGCTTCCACGGCCCACGGTAAATCACCGCTTCATTCTTCTCGAGGCACGGGCCTTCTTTTCCCTTGTACGCAGTTACCGTTACGGAGCGAAACTCAATCCCCTCCACGGTCCGATAAGGTTCCCGACTCATCTCTTCCATGTGAATCCCGTAAAATCCGGCCTGCTCGAAAGCGCGCAGAAATTCTTCCTCTTGAAACGCTCCCGACACACAGCCGCTCCAGAGTTCCGGATCTTTCGTAAGATGCTCCGGAACCGCTTCATCGCCGACAATATCCGAGACGGCGATTCTCCCCCCGCGCTTTAATACCCGATGCATTTCGGCAAAAAGTTGTCTCTTCTGGTCGGGCCGAACCAAGTTGAGCACGCAGTTGGAGACTACAACGTCAATCGTTTCGTCCGCGACCAGCGGCTGTTCGCGTGCAGCGCGTTCCTCGAAGTCTCTCAGCGCCTGAAGCTCTGCGACCGAGCGAACCGGCCTCCTGGCGAGGTACGCGTCAATCAAATCCGGGTTCATTCGCAAGTCCTGGATTTTACCCCGGCGAAACTCGACGTTGCGGTAGCCGAGCCTATGCGCGATCGAGTCCTGATATTTGCGGGCGACCGCGAGCATGGCATCATTAAAATCGACGCCGATGACCTTGCCCCGGGGTCCTGCGATCTGTCCCATGATGTAGCAGGCCTTGCCGCTGCCCGATCCGAGATCGAGCACCGTTTCTCCTTCCCGGACATAGCGTGACGGATCGCCACAGCCGTAGTCCTTCTCCATGATCTCGTCGGGTATGACCTCAAGCAGCACCGGATCGTAATGGACCGGGACACACAAGCCGACCTCCGCGTTGAGCGCCGCAGCTTCGTAGCGGTCTAGCACTGCGCCCTCATGATCTATAACCCGATCGTTGCTTTCCGTATTACCTGCGCCCATGGCAAACTCCTTGTAAGTTCAAACGAACCCATCCGTACAAATAAACCAACAAGAAAGAAAAAAGTTCCTGGGAATTGCGCCAGTGTTCGCCACGAGGCTCCCGGCGGGAAGGCATCATTGCCCAAGTACAAAAAAAGCGCCAGCTTATCCAGGAAATAAAGATCTAGCTAGGATGCCAGGCTCGGATCTAAACTCAAGTTTTGCGCCGCGGCTTGATCGACGAAACAGACGAGGCGCCCGTCTTGTGGACGGATTCTCTGGGCGGGGAGGGGTTTTGAGTTTTCGGGCGGCTGCAGGATCCGCGCTAGTATTTCAGCCTTGCTCGAACCCGAGACGAGAAAGAAGACGTTCGCCGCGCGATTGAACACCGGCAGCGTAAGACTCAGCCGGACGGCTTTGAGTGACTTTACATAGGGCGCGACGACGCACCGGTTCTGTTCCTCCACAGCCTCACTATCCGGGAACAGCGACGCCGTATGTCCGTCTTCCCCGAGGCCGAGAAAAACGAGGTGAAAACGAGGAAAGTCTCCTGCTCTTGAATTGAAGTGCGCCTTTAAAGTGGCGTCGTATCTGACGGCTGCGAGATCAGGGGGATTTTCCGCCATCATGCGATAAATCTGACTTTCCGGTACCCCCACTTTGGACAAAAGCGCGTCTCGGGCCATGCGGTAGTTGCTGTCCGCGTGGTCCGGCGGGACGCAACGCTCGTCGCCCCAAAAGAAGTGACACTGATCCCACGGGATTTTCGCGGCGAAGGCATCGGTAGCGAGTAGCGCATAAAGCGCCTTCGGAGTGTTGCCACCGGCGAGACAGACGGTAAATTTTCCCGCGGCCCGCACAAAATCGTTGGCGAGGGAAACAACCTCCCCCGCGACTTTAGAGCTTAAATCGCCGGGATCTTTGCAGACTACGATTTGGCTCATGAGCCGATTTGCGCCGCCGCGTATGAAGCAGCCCCTAGCAGCGCGGCTTCCGGGTTCAAAACAACTTTGACCGGGATGTTGGCGGCAAAATCCCGGTATCTGCCCTTGTCGGTGAATGCGGCCATGAACGACCCGTCTTGGAGCTTGGGCAAGATCTTCGGCGCTATCCCGCCGCCGACAAATACGCCGCCTAGCGCTTTTGCGCGCAACGCCAGATTACCCGCCTCTGCGCCGTAGGCAGAAGCAAAGATATTAAGCGCCTGCACGCAAATTTCCGCTTCGCCGGCCAGGGCGGCCGCAGAAATGACCGCGCTGTCGTCGTCGTCGCCGGCCATTCTTGCGCTCAGCCAGGACGGTTCTTCATAACGCCGCGAATCTTTCAGAAACTGGTAAACGTTGATTAAACCCGGTCCGGAGATCACCCGTTCATAGCTCACATGCCCGAGCCGGTCGGTGAGATAACGCAAGAGCGCTATCTCGGTATCGGTTCTGGGCGCAAAGTCCCCGTGACCGCCTTCCGATGCGAGCACCCGATAACGGCTGCCATCCCACCAGATGGTTGACTCGCCCAATCCCGTCCCCGCCGCGATCAAAGCCAAATGGCCTCTATCCCGCTTGATGCCTTCGTTCAGAGTGAAAAAGTCTTTTTCCGCCAGGGCCAAAGTTCCGTATGCGGCGGACTCCAGATCATTCAGCAGCTCAACTCGCCCGGCGCCGAGCACGCGCGCCAAAGATTTCTGTTCAATGACCCAGGGGAGATTCGGGGTCTTCACTTTACCCTCTATGACCGGTCCGGCAACGCCGAAGCATGCGACCCCGGGCTGCTGAGCATTGTCGCGCCGGAATTCTTCGATGATCGGCTCGAGGCCTGGGTAATCC
>JBOHVR010000190.1:0-5094 GCA_050735755.1 Binatia bacterium | reverse complement strand
CCACTTATGCTCGTCCGCATCGCTTAGATGAACTCCAATCGCGTCGATACCCGCTTCGAGATAGGCCTCGATTCGCTCTAAAACTTTCTCGCGAGGTTCAGAGTTCCGCGCGTCACAGCGCATCGCGAGAACCAAATCGCCATCGCTGCGCGCGTCCGCCGCGGCTTTGATTTTCTCGACCATCTCGGCGACAGGAGCAACGGGACGCTCGGCGTCAATGCCATTCTGACCGAACACGCTGTCTTCGAAGCGAATGCCCGCAACGCCCGCCCGTTCAAACGCGCGCACCGCCCGCGCCATCTGCAGCGGCCCGCCATAACCTGTCTCGCCGTCAACGAGCATCGGAATATCGAGAATTTCAGCTATCGTGCCCGCCCGTTGCGCCATCTCGGTCATGGTCACCATGCTGCAATCCGGAAGAACCAGGCTTCGATGCATGCCGTTGCCAGCGAGGTGAAATAGCTTAAAACCACAATCTTGAACCAGACGCGCGAACATCGGATCCGGCGCGCTCGGCGCCGCAATTCCTTCAGGCGACTTGAGCATCGCCCGCAGACTTGACCGCTTGCTGTGTTCATCCATCTTAATTCCCTTTTCTCTTGTTTACTTTCACTTTTTACTTTTGCCTTTTTACTTTTTGCTTTCTTATCTCGCGGGTATGGGTCCCTGATCGGCGAGTTTTTTATAAAGCCCGACGATCTCGGGATCGCGCGGTAGCTCACGAATAGCGGCTTGCACCTCTTTTCCCGTTAGGGGTGTTGGATTACTTGCCATGAGTTTGTTGTATTCCTTCTGGAATTCAGGATCCTTGAACGCGCGCGCCATGGCCGTGCGCAAAGTTGTCACAATCTCGCCCGGCGTGCCGGGTGGAAGGACATAGGGCCAACGGGGGTAAAGAAACGTGCGGAAGAGGCTGATCAACTGCCGCTCTCTGTCATTTTTCGCGAAGCTCTCCAGTTCGGGGAGGTTGGCGAAACGGGGATGAAAATTTCCCTTGGGAATGGTGATGGTGCCGTGCACATTAAAAAGTCCTTTTTCAAGCGCCTCGCGGTTTCGCCGTATGACCGTATCGGCGCTGTTGGTTCTGGCGTCTACTTCTCCTCGCTCAAGAGCCAGATCCAGTTCGAGGCCGCCGTACCCCACGACCAGCTTCGGGTCCGTCAAACCCAATAGAAGAGCAAACATTCTCCCGGCGACATAGTTTGGGTGACCCACGGTCTGTGCTCCGATCCTTATGCCGGACGCCGCGCGGAGCTTTTCCAGATTATCGAACCCGGCTGCCTTGCGGCTCACAAAAATATAAGGATCGCCGCTCTCAGTTGAGCCTAAATAGATGAGCTTGTCGAGGTCATATTTTGCCCCTGCCAGGCCAAGAATGGGACCGGCGACAAGACCGGCCCCTACCGCAGCAATGCTTAGCCCATCCGGTTTAGCGGTAGAGTAGATGTGATTTACCGCCTTCATTCCCGCAGCCCCGGGCATGTTCTCGATAACGATGGTGGGATCGCCGGGAATATATTTTTTCATGAAAGGTATCAAGGCCTTGGCCTGCATGTCGCCGCTTCCGCCGGGTTCGCCGCCACGAACGATGGTGATAGTCCTGCCTTTGTAATAGGGAGTCTGAGCGAAAGCATAGCCGGGACAGAGCCATGGTAATGCTGCGGCCAGCGAAAAACTTGATAGCAGCTTAGTTCGGGAACGCATGCTTCACCTCCGTAGGAATCGAACATCGGATCTTGCAGGTTGTGTTTCTGGTTCTACGCAACGGCAGACCTAAGCAACTGTGCCTGTATCGGTGTTCTTTGAAAAATTCACCGGCCCGGTTAGTCGTTCCCGCGAAAGTGGGAATCCAGATTCGCTTGTATTTCCTGGATTCCGGGGTCGCGCTAGCTTCCGCCTGAGGCTGATCCGCCTCACGCGGAATCGCCAGCCTGACCGAATGACGGCTACAATTTATGTTGCAAATTTGTGAGACACAACACTGAAAATAAAAAAGCCCCCTGGCTTTCCAAGGGGCTTTTTGACAAAGCACACTTCAATCATGCCGCTGAACGGCCTTTTTGCGCTTCGACCAGCGGGCGATACTTTTCATTAAGTTTCATCCAATGCGCCGCCCGCCGTCGTGCCCTTTCCAATTCTGCTTCGGGGAAATGCAGGAACGGCACGCGCGTCGGCCCAACGGTGCAGTAACTGGCGAATTCCGCGGGCCTTTTGCTGCCGGCGCCCGGCCTTGGCCTGCCGCCGCCCGCGCCATCGCCGGCAACATCGCTGATGACTTCGATCGCCTTCTCTTTGTCACCCTGGCGGACGACATCCACCAGGTACAGGATCGGCCATGGGCCCATCCAAACCTCGGTCGACCAACATCCGGCCGCGCCCAGCTCATAGTAGGGATGAAGCTGGAGCTGGTTTACAAAAACGCTGATTTTGCCCTTTACGATCTTCTGCAGTTGTATGAAGGCGCGCGTATCTCTGTGACTGTCCTTCATTCCAATGATGTTCGGGCTTTTGACGATCTCCCTGAAGGCGCCGACGGGCATCGTGAACTTATGGTTCTCGGGATTGTGATAGATGACGATGTTGAGTTTGGGAAACAATTCCGCGACGTCGTGAAAAAATTGAATCGCGTCGTCCACTGGAAGCGTCTCATAATACGGAACCCCCAATAGAACGCCGTCCGCTCCAATCTCGTTGACGAATTTCATTTTCTGGATGACTTCGCGCGGATTGGGACTGGTGCAGCCGATAAACAGCGGCACCCTTTTCTTCACCGCGTCAACCGTCGCCACTGCCAGAGTTTTGAATTCTTCGAACAACAGGTTGTAGCATTCGCCATACGTCCCGGTCGTGGCGATGTTCGGGGCTGCGTCCTTGATCATGCGATCAACGCCATTTTTAAGGTTATCGACGGCGATCGTTTGCGTTGCCTTGATGTCGACCGCATCCGGCGTCGCAAACGCGGGCATCATGGCCAGCACTCCCTTGAGGTCATTCGCAGTTAACATAGATCACCTCCGTTTAGCTTTGAGTTCCGCCTTTTGGTTCTTGTTATCAGTAGTATCACGAGTTTGTCAAACGAACCGCTGCCGGCCTTTCGCGCTCGTCGAATCGCCGTCACGGTTGTCCTCAGCGCGGCAACCCGGTACGTTGAATAATTATGAGCCGTCAAATAAACTCAGCGGCGAAACACGATTCCCACGAATGACGGTGAGGCTCTGCTAACTCGATCCCCACTTCATTCCCATGTAATCAGCGCGCCTCGGGGTCTCGTCATTTCCACCCTCTCCTGCCCGCCTCGTCTGCGATTCCGGGCCGAGGTTTGCTCTCCGAATCAAGCGCCGGTTTTCGGCATGCCCATCCATGAAACTGCGCTTTGAATCCATCCAGACTCTCAGCTCGCTGCGCTACAGAAATTTCCGCCTGCTGTTTTTTGGTACGATCCTGTCGCACACGGGCGACTTTATGCAGGCGATGGCGCAAAGCTGGCTCGTATGGGAGCTAACCCGTTCGACATTCATCCTCGGCATCGTCGGCTTCTGCCAGGCGGCGCCGAGATTGCTTCTGGGCGCGGTGGGCGGCGTGATCGTGGATCGGGTCGATAGCCGCCGGTTGCTGCTTTTCACTCAGGTCCTTGCGATGATCCAATCTTTCATCTTTTGGTTTCTTGTCTACTTCAACTATATTCATTTCTCTCACATCCTCGTGTTGGTGATCTTTCTCGGCGCCGTCAACAGCTTGAACCAAACCTCGCGCCAAACGCTCGTCAACGCGATGGTTCCGCGCGCCGATCTCCTCAACGCCGTGGCCTTGAACTCAGCGATCGTTAACATGTCAAAAGTCGTGGGGCCTTCTCTGGGTGGGGTGCTGATCAGCGTGATCGGCGTCGATGGTTGTTTGCTGATTAACGCCATCAGCTTCTTGGCTATCATCCTTTCGATCCTGGTAATGGACGTTCCCGCGCGGCCGCGGATGAAACAGAAAAAAGATTTCTTTCGCGAAGTCCTTGAAGGTTATCAGTATGCCCGAACCAACAGACATGTTTTCTCCGCTATCGTGATTACTTATGTCGTTGGCATGGTCGGCGCGCCTTTCGTACGGTTCCTGCCGGTTTTCGCAACCGACATTCTGCACGTAGGCGCGTCGGGACTGGGGCTACTCATGTCCGCCCCCGCGGTCGGGGCCGTGGCTTCCGGTTTGCTCCTGGCATCTATAGGCCAGCTCCGCAGAAGACGCACGGCCCTCTTCATCAGCGTGATGACCTTCGCTATTTTTCTCGTCGTCTTTGCCTTCTCCCGATCGATGACTTTGTCCTTAATTGTTTTGGTGTTGTCGGGCGCGAGTCAGATGGCCTTTCGAGCGCTGGCGAATACCATCGTCCAAACGGAAACACCAGACCACCTATTGGGACGAACTCTAAGCCTGCTTTTGATGGACCGAGGCCTTTGGTCATTCGGTACGCTGCTTATCGGTAGCATCGCCTCTCTCGTCGGGACGCCCTGGGCCATCGCCCTTTCCGGAATTATCTGCGGCGGGTCGGCCATCGCCGCGCTTTACGCGCGCGACCGCGGTGTCGCGCGGGACTTGCAGAAGAGACAAGCCGCAGATTCCATGGGACGTGAAACCGGCCCGACCGCAGACCCGTAAAACGCATCTATTCTCTCTTCCGTTGTTATTTTCTCCTTTTTACTTTTGCCTTATTGAAGTGTTATCGTCCGTCATCTGCGATAGGGAGTAAGCAATGGCTGCTACGGAAAATATCAGCGAAGCATTGATGGATGGCGCCCGCAACCTCGTGCGCTACGTCGAGATTCAGTCCAATCAACAGGTACTCATCCACACCGAGCCGGGCTTCGACGATGCCAAAGTCGTCGCCGCCCTGAAGGCGGCCATCGAGGAAGCCGGGGCGACAGTCTCCGTTCTCCACACGCCCCATTGGGACAAGCAATACGAGCCGCCGCCGCGCGTCTTCGAGGCTGCCATCGACGGCTGCGATGTGCTCATCGGCCAGGGCGAGTATCTCCACACCAAGAACCGCTACATTCAGGTGGGCCTGTTTGAGCGCGGGTTGATCTACATCAACAACGAGGCGAAGAC
>JBOHVR010000189.1:0-8832 GCA_050735755.1 Binatia bacterium | reverse complement strand
CCTTTCGGAGTCCTTCGACGGTGCTCAGGACGAACGGCCGGGACTTGATATTGTTGATGATTTTCCGTTCTGCTGAGCCTGACGAAGCATGAGGCTCTCGAAGCATTCCCAGTCTTTTTTCATCAGCAGCCTGCTAGGACATCAGCCAGGACTGGGATGGCCAGCCGGGCCTTTTTGATGAATTAGGTTCTCAAAGGGTCTCGATGCGAGAGAAAGGTGCCTTATGAAGGTAAATTTCTTCAGATCCCTGGCGTTGATAATGGCGATCTCAGCTTTAGCCGAAGCTGCCGCTGCGGCAACGAGCCCTGACCTGCTCAAAGCGAAGCGGGAAGCCGAAGCCAAAGGCTACGCTTTCATCACCGACCACAACGAAATTGTTGCCAATGCCAACAAGGAGCGAAGGCTCCGTGTCTTAAGCTCCATGGACACCGGCGTGGTAAAGCCCATGGCGGATCTCTTTAAGAAGAAATATCCGTTTATGGATGTGCACGCCGAGGAGCTATCCGGTCCAGAAGCTCAGCAGCGTTTTCTTCTTGAGCTCAAGACGGGGAAGGCTACGAACTGGGACATCGCCGAAGCCAGCGAGGATTTTTACAACGATTATCCGCCCTACCTGAAGAAGTTTGATATTTTGGGTATGGCTGAGCAGGGGGTGTTGGCCATCAACCCAAAGATGGTGGATCCAGACAATCGCAATATCGTGGCTTTGGCCAGTACTCTGTATGCCGTGGGCTACAACAAGAACCTCCTCGCCCCGGATAAACTGCCGACTACCTGGGAAGATTTCCTCAAACCCGAATTCAAGGGTAGGAAGTTCGTTGCGGATATTCGTCCCTTCGGCATGACCGCACTGGTTCCGGCTATGGGTGAGGAGTGGGTGAGAGATTACGCCAAAAAAATAGGCGCTCAACAGCCCATCTGGGTCCGGGGGCAGACCCGGGTGCTCACGGCGATATCGGCCGGTGAGCATGCTCTGAGCAAACTTGCCTACTATCACTCATGCATGGAAGTCGCGGCGAAGAACCCCGCTGGCGCTCTGGTGTGCAAGGTAATCGAGCCTGCGCCCTTGCGACTTTCCAACACGGAATCCGTGCTTGCGACGGCTGCGTCGCCCTACTCCGCTCTACTCTGGCTGGAGACCGCGGCAAGCCCGGAGGGCCAGAAAATCATAGACGACTACTATCCGCTAAAGTCCAGTATGTACGGACAGGGAAAGATAGCCGCAGCTGTGAAAGGCTTGAAGGTTTCCGTCCTCGACTTCAGAGGTGTACCGAAAATTCGCCAGTGGATGGATATGATCGTGCAGGCCTATGGCTTCCCAAAGGCGGAGAAATGAAACAACGGCCTTGCGCAACGGCGAGCGGAAACGCTGCGGAACGTAGTGACAACCCTCTTATCTCGATCGGTAGGTCGGATAAGTGTCGATCTGCTGGTCAAACCATTCATCCGGCAGGTCGTGACCGATCTTTTTTTGTTTGGCTTCCTTATATACGGTAGGCACCAGCACCGCGAAGCGCACGACCGCGGCGCTCGCTCCTGCCGGCGACGGGGTGAAGGTTATCTGTTTGGCGTCGCTCCGCCCGGCGGTCTTCCCCTCGACCAGATCGGTCAAGAACACTCGTTTGCTCGTATACTTCTCCAATAGTCGCCATCCCGCCATGCGGGGATGCCTCATCCCCCTGACGAAATCTTTTGACCCTGACCCTTCCTTCTGCCTGGCAGTGTGTCCGGTCCGAACACAGTGAGAGGGTTAGTAAACAAAAGCCCAGCGTGGATACAATTCCACGCTGGGCTTCTTGAATTTTGATATCTGGCTGCTGAGTTCAGACGTTCACGACAACCACGCCCTTGGGTTCCAGATAGTAATCCAAGGCCTCAGGGCCATGCTCGCGCCCGACGCCGCTGGCCTTGACGCCGCCAAAGGGGAGTTCATCGTAGCCGTAGTGCAGCGAGTTGACCCAGACATTTCCCGCTTGGAGTTTGTCGATGGCCTTGTTGGCGTGTAAGAGATTACGCGTCCAGATCGAGGAGCCCAGGCCGTAAATGGAACTGTTGGCCTTCTCCAGCGCTTCGTCCAGAGTCTTGAAAGTAAACACAGGCAAAACGGGCCCGAAGGTTTCCTCAACGCTCACCTTCGCGTCATCCGGAACGTTTGTGAGCAGGGTAGGGAAATAGAAGAAGCCTTTGTCCATATCGCCGCCCTTGGGCCGCTCCGCGCCGAACACAACCTTGGCGCCGCGCGCCTTGGCGTCTTCGACTTGCTCTTCGATTTCTTTGCGCTGGGATTCAATATGGATCGGCCCCATGCGCGTCTCTTTGCTCATGCCATTGCCGACGGTCTTCTTTTTTAGGATCTCGGCGAGGTTGCCGATGAAAGACTCGGCGATCGATTCTTGCACGAACAAACGCTTTACGCCCAGACACATCTGGCCGCAGTTGAAGAAGCGTCCCACGTCGGCCATTTTGACGGCCAGGTCGAGGTTGGCGTCTTCCATAACGATCATCGGGTCGCTGCCGCCCAACTCGAGCGTGACTCTCTTGATTTCCCTGCCGGCCACTTCCATCACGTGCTTGCCCACGGGCGTGGAGCCAGTGAATGCAATGCGCCGGATGCGCGGGTTCCGGAGGATTTCTTCTCCCACTGTGCTCCCGGGACCCGTAACCACGTTCACGGCGCCTTTCGGGAGGGTCTTTTGCTGCTTCCCTTCACCGTAAGTTGCCTGCTGGATCTGTTCGATGGCAAGCAAGGTCGCGAGCGGAGTCGTCGAGGCCGGCTTGATGATGATAGTGTTACCGGCTGCGAGGGCGGGGCCCAATTTGGTTCCCATCAAGGTCAGCGGAAAGTTCCACGGCACAATGCCGGCGCAGACGCCGATCGGCTGGCGCACGACCATGCCGTAAGCGCCTTTCTGCGGCAGCGGCACGTGAGAGCCTCTGACTTTGGAGGCTAAGCCGGCGTAAAATTCCAACCCGTGAACCAAGTGATGGATCTCCAGGCCCGCCTCGAAAACGGTCTTGCCCTGCTCTTTCGTGAGTAGCTGGGCGATCTCTCCGCTCTTCTGTTTGACCAGCTCGCAGGCATGCATGAGCATCCTGCCGCGATCTTCGGGCGTGGTATCGGACCACTCCTTAAACGCGTTCTCAGCCGCGCCGATCGCCTGTTCCACGTCTTTAACGTTTCCCTTGGGAACGCGATCGACCACGTCACCGGTGGCGGGGTTTCTTACTTCGTAAGTCTCCCCGCTGACCGCATCCACCGACTCACCACCAATTAACATCTTGGCCATCAGTTAACCTCCATTTTCGTTATTCGCGTCTGTTGCTCCTGATCCCTCTATCTACCCTGGAATTTGGCGGTTCTCTTTTCGAGATAAGCCTTCACTCCCTCGCTGCCGTCCTCGCTGCCGAATGTCTGCGCGAGCAGCTCTCGTTCCAGAGCCAAGCCGTCGGGCAAGGATAATTCCCCGCCGGTTTGAATTGCTCGTTTCACTTTGCCCACCGCGAGGCTGCTCTTGTTGGGGACGGTAAACTGGCGCGCATAGTCGAGCACTTGGGTGAGAAAGTTTTCCTTTTCGTAGACGTAATGAATTAACCCTATTTCCAGCGCCTCCTCAAAAGCGATGGTCTTGCCGGTAGCGCACAATTCGAGAGCGCGAGCTTTGCCGACCAGACGCGGCAGCCGCTGCGTTCCGCCCATACCGGGCATCACGCCCAGATTGATTTCGGCGAGGCCGACGCGGCCGCCTTCTTTTCTGGCGATGCGGATATCGCAAGCCATGGCAATCTCCAAACCTCCCCCGACCGCGTGACCGTTGACGGCCGCAATCGCGAGCTTGGGCGTGTTTTCGATACGCATGAGAACTTCGTGACCATGCAGAGCGAAGTTGTTTTTATACGAGAGAGGCTTATTGGCGAGCATGTTGATGTCCGCGCCGGCAGAGAAAAACTTTTCTGATTTTCCTGTAATCACAAGAACATGAACATTGTCGTCGAAACGTGCTTGCAGAAGAGCATCGTCCAGCTCACGCAAAAGCTCGTGGGTGTAACTGTTCACCGGGGGACGATTCAGCTCAAGCACCGCGATCCCGTTATCCACTCGATATTCAACCGTTTTGCCATTACTCATACGTGTCTCACCTCCCGACCTTTAATCATGAAACAATTATCTGGCGGCTCCCCGCATGTCAAGTTGGAATGGCCAGTTTCATGTAGCGTGACAGGACACTTTTGGCTGAAAGTTGCGGCTTGGGATGGTGCGAGGAGATGTTTTTTTCCTGGGGTTTGAACGCCCATCCGCCCGTCGCTTCCGTGGATTCGCTTGACAACGGCAGGCGGCGTTTTAGTATCCGCTGATAATCCTCGTCAATGGAGTTGAAGATGGAAGCCGGGGAGCCTGCGCCAAAATTGTCGCGCGACGAAACCGTGGCGATCAGCCGCACGGTTTTGGCGATGCCGGATAGTCAGATCAAGACGAGTGGGACATTTTTTGCCTCACGACCCTTGGTATGGATGGGGACATAGGGGTGATGATTTACGCATGACGCAATTTCCGGCGGCGATTTTGCCGCATCATAACCGGCGACGGCGATAAGGGCCGCACAGTTTGACGTCACGTCTATCCTCGCGTAGTGTCTTGCTTCAAATGTTGCTCCGGGACCCTTCCTCTAGCTGTATTCGCCCGCGCAATAATCGAGCTGACCGCATAAATGGGTGACGATTCCTCCCTTTCCTACCTTGTCAGGAAGCGGATTCATCGTCACCGTTCTATTGTCAAGTCGATTTTCTCGAATCAGAAATGAATGACCCTCAACCAGAGAGCGACGACTCGCGCACGCTTCGGCCTTCGCTGCTCTGGGCGTCACTCCGTTATCGTGAATTCGCGGTCTACATCGGTATGGTTTTCCTTACCATGACGGCCCATTGGATGCGGCAGGCGCAAAATCTCTACCAGGTCTACGAGCTTTCCGGGTCTACGTTCCAGCTCGGATTGACGGGGCTTGCGCAGGCCATTCCGATGTTTGCGCTGGGCCTTTTTGGTGGAACCCTTGCGGACCTGGTAGATCGGCGGAAGTTGATCCAGCTCGCCATTCTGGGAAACTTTCTCGTCGCCACTGCCCTGGGCGTTGTGACGATCACTGGAAATGTTCAGGTCTGGCATATTATTGTCGGCACGTCTTTGACCTCTGTGTTGAATGTCGTTCTGACGCCGGCGCGGATGGCCATGATCGCCAGGCTGGTGCCTGCGTCTCATCTCATGAATGCGGTCTCATTGAATTCCAGCGTGTCCCAAAGCGGCCATATCCTAGGACCCATGCTGGCGGGACTCGCTATCGCATGGAGCGATGCCGGCCACGCGTACTTGGCCAATGCGTTGTTTTATGTTCCGGCGGAAGCGGCGATGCTTTTGCTGCGGACTTCCGGCGCGCCGTCGCGTCCGCGAGAAGCCGTCTCTCTCAACAGCCTCCTGGCTGGGATTCATTTCATACGGAAACAACGAGTGATCCTAGCATTCAGTTTGATGGATTTCGCTATCATTGGCGTGGGCTATTATCAGTCTCTTTTGCCGGTGTTTGCGAAAGATATCTACCATGTCGGCCCGGCGGCATTCGGTCTTCTCGCTTCGGCCCCGGCCGCCGGCGGTATTATCGGTATTCTGGCTCTGCTCGTTGCCGGAGACATCAAACGCAAAGGGTTGGTGGCGCTCTGGGCTTTCCTTTCGTTTAGTTCATGCCTGGCCGTATTTGCGTTGACGCGGAATTTTTCTCTGGGTCTCTTGCTCGTCGTGGCGTTGGGCATAACCAACTCGCTTCAAGCCATCATACGCCACACGGCGTTTCAAGTTCTTACGCCCGACCATTTGCGCGGCAGGACGTTCGCGGTTTTCACTATTTTTGCGCAGGGAGCCGGCTCTTTCGGCGCCATGCAGGTAGGTTTCATGGCGTCTTTACTCGGCGCGCCCGGCGCGTTGCTTTTAGGAAGCTTCCTGGGCGTCGTTCTCACCTTGACCTTTTGGATCAGATGGCCGGAAGTGAGACGGTTCGGGATTGGCAGAGGCAGTGCGGAGTGATGCGGAATCTGCCGCAAAGGGCGCTTAGCCGTATTGGGCATCAGTGCTGTCAACGTGATTCCGCCGCGCACGGCGGAACGAATGGCCAGTAGTCCGAATAGACACGCAAAAGTCTTGGAAAGTTCGCGGAACTGTGGCAAGAGAAAGTACTTTTTATGTTGCGGAGGAAATCATGAAGCGGCAGAGAACACCGATTCAATGGCCTGATGGCGCGCGCATTGCGATCACACCGTGCGTAGCATTCGAGACCTGGCCGGAAGATCTGGGCGCCGCCGGATCGATGCAGCAAGAGAATCGGCGCGGGCACCCAAAAAACGCCGTCACAAAGAAAAGTCTCGCGGCCATTACCGATCGCGAATTTGGCGAGCGCGTGGGGGTCTATCGATTCCTGGAAATGTTTAAGAGCGAGGGAATTCAAACCACATTCTTTCCGACCGGCATCACCATCCAGAACTATCCGGATGTCATCAAAGACGCGGTCGCTCAAGGTCACGAAATCGGCACGGAGACCTGGATCCACGATTACAGCTATATGAAGAAGCGGCCGCAGGAAAAAAAGGATCTAGAAAAAACCGTGAAGGTGGTGAAGGACGTTGTTGGACAACCCCCCCAGGGTTATCTCTCAACAGGCGTGGCTCCGAGCGCGGACACGGTTGAGGTCATCACCGAGCTTGGTTACACGTATTGGATGGACCCCCAGCACGAGGAGACCCCCTACACGCTCAAAGTCAAAAACAAGGAATTGACCGTTCTCTCCTATTTCCAGGATCTCAACGACTATTCCAGTTACCAGCGCGCGGGCCGCACGCCGCGGGATCTGCTGCAGATGTGGAAAGATGCCTTCGATTGCCTGTACGAAGAAGGGACGGCGGATCCGAAGTTTATGATCTGGGGAAACCATCCGTTTGTGGGCGGCAGGCCTTTCCGCGCGGTCTTGCTCAGGGAATTCATTCGCTATGCGAAAAGTCACAGCAGGGTTTGGTTTGCGCGCGCGGGAGACATCGCTAAGTGGTATCGAGAAAACTACCGCGACGCGCAGGTCGAGGAATGGCCTAACTTCACGGTTGCGGGCAGAGCAGGGAAGAAAGCGGATCTGTTGAAGTTGAGATAGCGCATCGGACAAGTAAAAAGTAAAACAGGAGAAAAGAATTTCCACAAGCTCACGGCAACAAGGATGGCTAAGAAGAAGCGAGATGATATCGGGGAACAGTATCTATCTCATCTGCGCGAGCGCGGGATCGGGGTGGACAATCCGTCTCCCGCGCTCGTGCCCCAGTTGATGGAACATTGGGGAAAGGATCGGGAAAGCGATCTGGCGATTGCTTTCGTGCTGGGAAGAATTCCCGAGCGGACCGCGGCGGAGGCCCTGATTGCGCGCGAAGCCGGAGTGACGGACAAGGAGCTGAAGAGAGAAATCCGGCGCGCGCTCTATAAGCTGGCGCAAAAGGGCGTGGAGATTCCGCACGCCGGCGAAGAGGAAGCGGGGCCGCACGAAGCGGTCATAAAGCTCGGCCCGGAAATTGAAGGATACGTGTCCGCGCTCGACGGAGCGGGCGCCCGCATGGGATGGCTGGTGAAGCCGCAGATGGGCGGCGGCATTGCTCTTCTAGAGGGGCTGGTCAGCGATCGGGAAGGGATGCTGCAGGTCGGGGGCGCGCGGATTCGTCGCAAGGACCTGCGCGAGATGATGGAGGAGTCCAAACAAAAGCATCAAATCACCATGGTCTGCGTGCCATGGGAATACGTCGACGGGTTGCTGTATGAGGGTTTCGAAAAAGCCAAGGCAGCCGAGCGCAAGGGCCTGGAGGAGTTCAGCTCGTTCCGTTCGCTTTTCACCATGGGAAAGCCGAAGGCGGGGTCCCATCCCGTCTATCGCATTTTGGATTCCGCAACCGTCCGCGCGGGCGCCTGGCGCAGCCTGTCACAGAGACTGCTGGAGGAACCGGAATTTCAATCCTGGATTCTCGAGCGTGAATGGATTGAACCGTACTTGAAACAAGTCGAAGACGCGCAGGAAAGCCGGTTGGTCCTCAATCAGGCGCAAAAAGAGGAGCGCGTCGCCGCCATCGTCAGGTCTGCGGTGGCGGAAATTTTCTCCGGGGATCGCGGACAACTCTATCAGAAAAGGTTCGAGGACATGGCGCTCTATCTGACCGCGACCGGACGAGCTGAAGAAGGAAAACTTGCCCTGGCTGTGGCTTTAGCCCTGCAAGAAGGCGACTGGGGCGGCCTGGGAGCATTGGATATCACGTTTCTGACGCGGCTCACGCAAAAAAGTTTTGGTTTTTACCTGAGCGAGCAGAAGACCAAAGCTGCCGAAGAGCCGTCCCTCATCGTGAGGCCGTAGTCACCGCTACGCGAGGAATTCCAATCCCCCCGGCTTGGCGTCTAGTGCCGTGCCTTTCCCTCTCATCAACAGTGGGCGTTGGTTGTCGTCAGACCCCAAAAAGCGCGGCGGGCTAGGTTCCCGGCTGGCTTTCGGCAGGAGGCAGGATGATCTTCTGGCCGATGAAGATATAGTTGGGGTCTTTGATCCCGTCTTTGTTGGCGGCATAGATTCTTTCCCATTTCGCCGGCGAGCCATAGTACTCTTCCGCCAGTTTGATCAACGTGTCACCGGCTTTGATTGTATATTCTTGTGCCGAAGTCGTTTTAACCGGACTTAAAACCGGTGCTTGAGCCGTCTGACCGGATACCGGGGTAGCTTCGCTCTTCGACTTTGTTTCCGGCGCGAGAGACGTTTTGGAGGCCAACTTGATTGTTTC
>JBOHVR010000188.1:0-2644 GCA_050735755.1 Binatia bacterium | reverse complement strand
TGGTTTGCCGGAGACCAACAGAAACCGCACCGGACTCTCAGCCGTCTTCACTTCGATACCGTCGCCGTCACTCCAAACGACAAGGCCTGGCCCCGTGACAAGAGTTTGATCCTCGGTGCCGAAACCAGCTTCACCCTCGAACACATAGGCGAACGCCGTGTGTCCCCGAGCGATTTGGTGAATGAAAGATGAACGAGGGGAAACCAAAACGTCCAGGTACGCGGGGTCCGCGGCAATACCGCTTATCGGACCGGTCACCTCGTCCAAGCTTCCCGCGATGATACGAATCGTCGAGGCTTCACGGTGGATCTCGGGAATTTCGTTCGCGGCAATATTCTGATAGCGCGGCGCTGTCATCTTCAGCCTCGCCGGTAGGTTGACCCACAATTGAAAACCAGCCACTCCTTCTGGACGCACCTGCGGCATTTCCTCGTGCATGATGCCACGCCCGGCGGTCATCCATTGAACGTCTCCCGGCCCAATCTCTCCCGCGTTGCCGAGCGTATCTTTGTGACGTACCGCGCCGGCGAGCAAATAAGTTACGGTCTCTATCCCCCGATGCGGATGCAGCGGAAAGCCAGCTTTGTAGTCGGCTGGATTCTTCGACGCAAAGTGATCCAGAAGCAAAAAAGGATCGAGGTAATCGAGAGTGCGTGTGGCGATGCTCCTTTTGAGCCTGACACCGGCTCCTTCAACAACCGCTTGCGGCTCGATGATCCTTGCGATTTTTCTTAGCGTTGTGCTCATTTGTTTTTTTTCCTCCAATTAATCTTCCGTCTCAAAAGTTCGCTCCGCGGAACACCTCCTTCAAAATCCCCCTCGATCCCCCTGAAGGTGTGAAAAAACCCAATCTCTTGCAGGATGGGTTGAGGCGCTCTGCGCCGATACCCATCACGGAGCCTAATTCCAGACGGTGGGTATCGCGGAGCCGGTCCTGAGCAAAGTCGAAGGGCTCCACCCACCCTACGCCTGGCTTCAATTTTTTCACAGCTTCCCCTTTGGCAAAGGGGGAAGTTTCTTCTGCACAACAGCCTAAGTTCGACCTCTCTTTGAGAAAGCATGCCCTGAGCGAAGTCGAAGGGAGGAGAGGGGAGATCCTCCGGTAGAATTACCGCGAGTCGTTCCATCATTGCTCAACCGGTTGTGGCTCGAGCCGCCGCGTCCACGTGACGAGTCTCCCTTCTTTTGTCATTCAACCTATCCATTAAGCATACCGCCGACTAGTCCGGGAAAATTGGAAACATTGTTCCGTGTAATGTAGAATCGGCGCATGGATCTCGATGGGATTGCTGTCTTCGTCAAAGTCGTGCAGGCGGGAAGTTTTAGCCAAGCGGCAAGGCTGCTGGGCATGCCCAACTCGACCGTCAGCGCGAAAGTTTCATTGTTGGAAAAGCGTTTGGGCGTGACGCTTCTGCAGCGCACGACCCGCAAGCTGCATTTAACACAAAATGGAGAGGCTTATTTTCGGCGCTGCGTTCACGCGTTGGAAGAGCTGCAGGTTGCGGAAAGCGAACTGGCGACCGCGCAGAGGGAGCCTCAAGGGCTTTTACGGTTGACGGCTCCGGTAGATACCGGCCGCAGTCTTCTTCCATCTCTCGTCAGCCGCTTTCTAGAACGATATCCGCAAATGGGGGTCGATCTGCGCGTAACCAATCGTGTGCTGGATCTCGTCGCGGAAGGGATCGACCTTGCCATCCGAGCCGGCAGACTCAAAGACTCGAGGCTGATCGCCAAGAGATTTGCGCTCGGCTATTTTGCCCTTTGGGCTAGTTCCTCGTATCTAAAAAAATACCCTGCACCTTCTCACCCGAGAGAATTGAGCCAGCATGAATGCGTTAAATTCTCGCTTTTCAAAGACGACGGATTCGCGCTGACGGACGGCAAGGAGAATGTGAGGAAGGCGGTTTCCGGCCGTCTGCTCGCGGACGACTTCGAAGTTGTCAAATCGCTGGCCCTTCTCGGGAAAGGTATTGCTTTGTTGCCGAGTTTTTTGTGCGCTGAAGAAGCGAAGCAAGAGAAACTCGTCAGGGTGTTGCCGGGTTGGCACGGCGAGGCTGTGACCGTCTCACTTGTCTATCCGAAGCAACGTTTTGTTTCGCCCAAAGTGCGGGCCTTTATCAGCGTGGCAGAGGAGATATTGAAGAACAAAAACGGTTAACGTCAACCGCGCGTGTCAACGCGCTGAGATCGTCCAAGCCTGAACCCATGCGTCACAACATCACGCGGCCATCGGACAGCTGCTCGATGCCGGCTGCAGCCAATGCCGCCTTTGCCGAGGGTGTGGCGAGGTAACGGAGGAATTGCCGCGCTGCTTCCGGTTCGGCGCCGCCGGGCAGGACTGCGGCGGCGTAAGTCGTATAGTTTTGAATCTCCGCAGGCAGCGGGCCGGCGAGTTTGAGTCCCAGCTCTTCGTTTTCGATGATCACGGCGATCGCGCCGAGACCAATCTCATTGCCCGTGCTTTTCGCGATGTGATTGAGCACGGCGGTGGCATCGGGGTAGCGCGTGGTTTTCGATTTTAGCTCTTCCGTGATTCCGAGCCGCTCGAACAATTTCTCAAGGTAGATCCCGGTCGAGGCTTGGTTGTAAATTACCGATTCCGCGTCAAGCAGGGAGCGCTTCAATTCATCAACCGTGGCAACCT
>JBOHVR010000187.1:0-3276 GCA_050735755.1 Binatia bacterium | reverse complement strand
CGGTTAGGCCGATGTAGATCAGATGCCACAAATCCATCGCCATTCAAGCCCTCCAAAATGCCATGCCGCCGCTTCGATTCAGGTTCGCATTGAGAGCCGGCATAGGCACGTGACCCAAATTTCTCTGTCCCCTTGCTGAAATCTGACCAGGACGGATAGCCGGTCCGCCTTTGATGGTGTCCACCACTCCAAGCGCGCGCAAGCGAGGCACATCGCGGGCCGGCGTCAGGATCCACAGTTGTCTTTTCACCCCACCCGGGAGGTGGGAAAATTCCTCACGGGTAAAAATGATTTTTTTCACCTGAATGCGTGGGAAACCCTCGTGAAACAGCGCCAGATTCATTAAACGAACTGTGGAGACACCCACGGAGCTAGCGGCGCGGGTTCCTTTTGGTCGGCAACTTTTGCGTGGGGGATTTCAATGGGCCCGCTGGGGTAGAGACAAACTCGCGATTCTCCCATGCCGGCCCGAAGGATTGCACAACGCGCTCCCGCGCTTTTGCGGGCTCGTGCAGCGCTTTGAGCTTGATCTCCCCTTCGTGCGAAACATCCGCCCAAATGGTGCCCAGATAGACTAACGTTCCGGGCCGTACCTGCGTCTTGAGAGAGTATAGGGAGAAACGAATAGCATCTTCTTTTCTCGGGTTAACCACCTCGAATGTGACGCTCCGGATGTAGTAAGTGCCCGGCGCCAAATTGGGAAAGAAAAAATAGCCATCCTTCTCGGTCGTGCTCCGAGCGGTTCGGTCCCCGTCCTCGCTGCGAATTTCAATCTGGATGTGACCGGCATGGACTCCCAGCGGCAGCAGGCCATTGCGGCCGCTATACTTACTATGGATCAACACGCGGCCTACCAGCATCGAGCTCTCGGATGCCTGAGGGGAGACATTCTGTGGACCGCAACTCTGGATTAACAGACACAGCAACGCGAAGGCAAGACTCGTCAGCCAGTGCAGCCTGCTGGGATCCTCTCCCTTGCGAGACTGTGTCGCAATGTCGTTCTCAGGCGCTAGCCGAAGGCTTCTCCTGAACGTAGTCAAGGAACTGAGATTCTTCGCTACGCTCAGAACGCTACGCGGATTCTTCACTTCGTCCAGAATGAGTTTCCCGGCTTTTCTCGCCATTACGACACGGCCTTTGACGGGAGAGCAATATTCAAGAAGGAAAATCTTCCCGCGAATCAGGGCCAATACAAACATCCTAACCTTTCTCATCGGATAGCCGCTTCGCGATTGTGCCGAACCGCAGGCGCTAGAGCAACGTTCCCTGTAGAATAAAGCTCGCCACCGTGAAGTAAATGATCAAACCCGTCACATCCACCAGTGTGGCGACGAACGGCGCCGATGCGCTCGCCGGATCCAAGCCCAGCGCTCTCAAGACAAACGGAAGAATAGAGCCGGAGATGGTCCCCCAAAGAACGACTCCAACCAGACTGAAACCAACCGTCAGCCCAATCAGCAGATAATGCTCCCCATAGAGGTCGAACATATACTGCCACAGGAGAATGCGGAGCACACCAATCGCCGCCAGAATGGCACCCAGGGCAAGCCCGGTAGCTACCTCGCGCCGAATCACTCTCCACCAGTCCCGCAACCTGACTTCTCCGAGAGCCATCGCCCGGATGACCAGGGTCGTTGCCTGAGATCCCGAATTCCCTCCGCTGCTGATAATCAGGGGAACAAAAAGGGCAAGCACAACGGCCCGAGCAATTTCATCCGCAAAATGGCCCATCGCTGTCGCAGTCAGCATCTCGCCTAAAAACAGGGCGGTCAGCCAGCCGGCCCTTTTCTGCACCATGCGGCGCAAGGGAATCTGGAGATACGGCGCGTCCAGGGCTTCCGTGCCGCCGATCTTGTGGATGTCCTCGGTGGCTTCCTCCTGCACAACATCGATGATGTCATCAAAGGTCACGACTCCTTTGATGCGTCTCTGCGAATCTACAACCGGGATCATCATCAAGTTATGCCGGGCAAAGAGATGGCTCAAGGCCTCCTGATCCATGTCCTCCGACGCGGTGACGACATCGGTTCGCATCACGTCTCGCACCGTCTTGTCGCCGGAAACGGCGAATAAATCGCGAAAAGATACCACCCCCAGCAAGCGGCTTTCGGGATCTACGACAAACGCGTAGTAAACGCTCGCCCGCGAACGCGCGTCCCGCTTCAGGTAACTGATCGCCTCGTCCACGCTCATATCGGGGCGCAGCCGGGCATAACGGGGATCCATGATTCCGCCCGCCGCATCTTCCGCGTATGCGAGAAGTCCCCGGACCTCCCTGCGCGTGGCGTCATCGACGAGTTGCAGGAGACGCTCCCGTTCCTCCGCCGGCGCCTCCTGGATGAGATCGACAGTCTCATCGGGCGGAAGCAAGCGGAGCCACAACTTTCTCTCCCCTGGCGGGAGAGCCAGCACGATGGCCGCCTGATCCCGAGAGCTCAGTTGCAGAAAAAATTCTTCCGCGTCCTCGCGCTGTAAAAGCTCGAATCCTTCCACACGCTCGTCCGTGGAGAGCGCCGGCCATGCGTTGTAAAGATCCGCTTGAGAGAGCGCTTTCTCCGCCATCGCTTTTCTCCTGGCTGGGCTTACGAGGGTAAAACCATTTTCGCTTCCGGAGATTTACAGTTCGAGTTCGGAGTTCAAACCGAATGGGAAACGCCGGAAAGGAATTATCTTAGATTGACAGAACCGGGAGCGTCCGCAGAATGGAACTCACTCAAACGATCAACAAGCAACGATTGCCACAACCGGCGCATCTTGTCAAAACGCCTGGAACTCTTTCTCGGTTCGGTCTTCCACCTCCAGCTGGATGGTGGTGTGCTCGATGCGGAAACGCTCCTTCAGCATCATTTCGATGTCATTGAGAACGTCGTGAAATCTCTGATCACCTTCGGTGACGGCGTGCGCGCTCAAGGTGAAGACGTCGGAGGTCACCGCCCAGACGTGCAGGTCGTGAACCTGGCAGACCCCTTTGACCTGTTCGATGGCCGATTGAACTTCCTCGAGGCTGATGCCTTTGGGTACCGATTGCATCAGAATGTTCACAGAGTCCTTCACCAGAGTCCAAGACGTATACAGGATCACGATACCGATAAAGACGCTGATGATCGGGTCGGCGAGATACCAGCCGGTCCATACCATAACCGCCCCGGCTCCGATTGCGCCGACCGATCCCAGCGCGTCCCCCAGAATGTGCAGGAACATGCCGTGGACATTCAGGTTTTTTTGGTGTGAAGGGTAAAGAATCAATCCCGCGAGGATATTCACCAACAGTCCCAC
>JBOHVR010000186.1:0-3610 GCA_050735755.1 Binatia bacterium | reverse complement strand
CGCCTCTACGGGTCCTGAGATCTGGGAGCAGACGGACGGGCAGATCACCCACTTTGTCAGCGGGATTGGAACCGCAGGGACCATCTCGGGAACCGGCAAATACCTAAAAGAAAAAAATCCGCGGTGCACGGTCGTTGGAGTCGATCCGGTGGGATCGATCCTCGCGAAAGCCTTCAAGCGCGAGAAGTGGTCTTGGGCAGATTCACACCCCTACAAGGTCGAAGGGATCGGGGAGGACTTTGTCCCGAAGAACCTGCGTTTCGAATATATCGACGATGTCGTAACGGTTTCCGACCGCGACTCGTTTCTGATGGCGAGGCGGCTTACACGGGAGGAGGGTCTTTTCTGTGGAGGATCTTCCGGTGCAGCGGTTGAGGGGGCCCTTGGATACGCACGCGAGCGGCAGCTCGGGAAGGAGGACCTTGTCGTCGTCTTACTTCCCGATGCGGGGGAAATTTATCTCTCGAAGATGTACTCCGATGAATGGATGAGGCAGAACCAGTTCCTTGGCAGAAGCGCGCGGGCGGGCGAGATTCTCGAATCAAAACGGCGCAAGCGCCCCGAGCTTCTGTCGGTTGAGATGACGTCGACCGTGCGCGATGCGATCGCGACCATGAACCGATTCGGCGTCTCCCAACTCCCCGTATTCGATAAGGGGAACCTCGTCGGGTCACTGTGCGAGAGCGCGCTCTTCCAAAGATCGATGGAGGCTCCCGAGGTGATGGAGCTTACCGTTGGAGCGCTGCTTGAGCCGCCGTTTCCCACAGTCGGGCCGGACGAAGACGTCTATGAGGTCGTGCAGCTCCTCAAGTCTTCCCCGGCTGTTCTCGTCCGAGACGCAGGGAAGTACCAGGGAATTGTGACACGATTCGATGTCGTGGGTTACTTGGGCGGGCAGTCCTGATGGCGCGAAAGAAGGGCGGCGGGCATTTCGCGCAATTTGCCACGCGTGCCATCCATGTCGGACAACAACCCGAATCCGCGACAGGGGCGGTCACTGTTCCGATCTATCAGACAAGCACTTTCGCGCAGAGCGCGCCCGGCATCCATAAGGGGTACGACTACTCGAGGACCGACAATCCGACGCGGACGGCGCTCCAGACAGCGCTCGCGAGCTTGGAGGCGGCTGAATACTGCCTCGCCTTCTCCTCCGGTATGGGCGCGGCGACCACTGCAATGCTTCTATTCAAGAAGGGGGATCACGTCGTCTCCTCGCGCGATGTCTATGGCGGCACCCACCGGCTTTTCAGGTCCGTGTTGCAAGACTTCGGGCTCAGATTTTCCTTCGTGGATACCTCCAGCGTCAAAGAGATCGAGCGCGCCATAACTCCGCGGACCCGGCTTGTCTGGATCGAGTCGCCGACAAACCCGCTTCTCAGAATTACGGATATCACGACGGCGGCGAAAATCGCCCATCATCACAGGGCTCTCTGTCTTGTCGACAACACCTTCGCGTCCCCCTTCTTCCAGCGGCCCCTTGGGCTCGGCGCCGATCTCGTCCTTCATTCCACAACAAAATACCTGGCGGGACACGCGGACGTAGTCGGGGGAGCCATCTGCCTTAATGAACCCTCACTCTATAAGCGGCTTAAGTTCTTGCAAAATGCCGCGGGAGCGACGCCTTCTCCCTTCGATTGCTTTCTCACACTGCGAGGGATCAAGACACTCGCGCTGCGGATGCGGCAGCACGAAAAGAACGCGCTGCAGATCGCTCGGTTCTTGCAGGACCATCCACGCATACGCCGGGTCTACTATCCCGGCTTGCGCAACCACCCGGGCCATGATGTCGCCGCTTCCCAAATGGACGGCTTCAGCGGGATTGTGTCGTTTGAGGTGAAAGGAGGACTGGCGGACGCGCGCCGGGTTCTGGCGCGCCTGCGCTTCTTCAAGATCGCGGAGAGTCTCGGCGGAGTCGAGTCGCTCGTCGAGTTGCCCGCAATCATGACCCACGCGTCGATCCCCAAAGAGGAGCGCAAAAAGTCAGGGCTCGATGATGGCCTGATCCGTTTGTCCGTGGGGATCGAGGACATAGCGGACCTTCTCCAAGACCTCGAGCAAGCGCTGGAGTCATAGCGTCGATTCATGGCCGGCTCAGGACAACTCATTTCACTTGTCGAAGTAGAGTCGTCCGGAAAGTCGCCGCATCGAACGCTCAAGTGAGCTTCAGCGACGGTCCGTCGGCGGCAGCTTGCCCCGTTGAAATCGCAAATGACGCGTGATAGACGCTGCACATGGCGAAACTGGTGTTTGATGTAACACGATCCGGTCGGGAGCATGATTACGGAACGTCTGGCCGCGGCACGCGACGTTACAGAGAATTTTGAGTTGCGGTACATGAGCTCAGATCCAACTAAAACAGGGAGGGCAAAATGATAGCTGACGAGTTAACCATAGACAGGGCAGCGCTGCTATTGCTTGACGTGCAGAAGGCGTTTCTGAGAAAAGATAATCCATTTATTCGGGCTGGGCTGATTCCTTCAATCTCCAGCGAAGTTGCCGAGTTCACGACCAATATCGCAGCGATTTTAAGCGCAATGCGACAAGCAGGCCGCCCAGTCTTTTTTGTCAATACCGCGTTTCGCGCCGATCACGGGGACTGCTATTTTTCTCCTGAATGGAAAAAGTGCGTTTTGGATAATCCTCAACTTCTGGCAGAAGGCACGCGTGACGCAGGTGTTATCGATGAGTTAGCGCCACGAGAGAATGAATTTTTAATCACAAAGAAGGGCCATAGCGCATTCCAGTTTACCCACTTGGATAGAGCTCTTGGAGATCTGCAGATCGAGACATGCGTTGTCGCCGGCAACGTGCTTAGCAGCGTGGAGGAGACTCTAAGGCAAGGAGCGGCTCTGGGGTATGAGAATATTCTCGTATCGGATGCGTGCTTCCCGGTCCGATTTCCACTGCTGAAGACACTCGGCAGCCGCACATTCGACGTGTCCACTCCGGAAATTCTGGCTTGGATTAGGCAGGAGCGGCCTCAAGCCGCACGCGAGCAGCAGATCAAGCCGTGCCTGTTGGTCATCGACATTCAAAACGACTTCCTTCACCCGGAGGGCGTCCAGATCACTCACGGCACCCACAAGGTTACACAAGGAGACCGAGAAGAAATCATCGGAAACAACCTAAAGCTGTTGAATGCGATGAGAGGGAAGGGGTTTCCGATCGTGTACGTCAAGAGCCTTCGCGGGAAGGATCGTCTAATCGACACCGCAAGCGCGAAAATGGGTATGCGCAAAAAGGAAATGGCCTATCGTACAGACGGATCTTGGGGAGCTGAAATCGTCGCTGAGCTTACGCCGCAGCCGGCCGACTATATCGTAGGCAAGCGCGGCCATAGCGCCTTTGGCACGACCCACCTGCACCGAATGCTGCGCAACCTGGGGGTAAATTTTGTTATTGTCACGGGCGGGTCGGTGGTAGGTTGCGTGGCTGACAGCATGCGGGAAGGGGTCGGGCTCGGATACAGAATGGCTCTAGTCGGTGATGCGACTTATCCGCCGGAGAAGAGAAAGCTAGCGCTTTCTGCGCTTGCCAGCAGGGCTGAAATACGCACGACTGACGAGATGCTTGCATGGCTCGACGGCCGGCTTGGCCTGGTTTGAAGTGA
>JBOHVR010000185.1:0-3645 GCA_050735755.1 Binatia bacterium | reverse complement strand
GATCGAGATCGAGAAAGGTTTCCTGCATCATCTCCGTTACGTTGAAATCCTTCCGATCTAAAGGTTCGATCTCGTCGAGCAGCTCTTGCGGAACAATATCCTCGTCAGGTTCTTCGTCGTCATCACCCCAAAACTCCATTTGGCGCTTGTTCGCGTACCCGAGGATTTCCGCGTTTTGCTGTTTCCAGCGGTCAAGCCGTTTTTTTTCGGGGTCGGTTTCGCTGTGGACCTCCAAAAAGGCGAGCAACTTCTTCATCAATCGATCGCAGGAAAGCTCAAATGCGCAAACCGAACTTTCGAAGCGTTTCAAGAACTGTGTGCGGATCAGTCCCACGACCTGCTTCTGACGATTTTCCTCGACTGGATCAATGGTGCGGTCGTCACCCGCATACCAGGCAAGGGGGTAGTACAACGGGAGCGTAAAGAGCGGATGCGCCTTGTGAAACGCCTTTTCAAACATATCGAGCAACTTGCCATAGGATTTGCGGATCGAGTATTCAGCGACTTGGGGCGGCTTCCGTTCGGGGAAAGCCGCTGCATTGCCAGTCTCGCGAATTTGGCTTTCACGCGCATAGGCGCGGCTGCGCTGGACGACGAGATTCCGAAAAACTTGATCGGTAGCGAGAACCTCCTGTGCTGCAGGCAGATGCTCGGAGAGGTCGACCGTGTCGCTGCCCACGCGTCGTCTTAAGGTCCTCTCCATCGTATTGAAATGCGCCTGGAGGTTATTAACGCCTAGCGTACGAGCAAAGTATGTATCGTCCCGGCGCGTGAATAGCTCGGCCATATGGCGGAAATCGCTTAGCTTGTTGTTGATCGGAGTGGCTGTAAGCATGAAGAGCGTTTTCGGCCGGATCGTATGGTCGAGTAGATCGTAGAGTCTGTAGTATCGGGATGGATCGATTCCTAGGTCACTGTCGCCATGCCTGCCAGGATTGCGGAAATGATGAGCCTCATCGATGATAACGACATCGGCAAGCTCTGTGATACGACGGAAGCGCTCCGGAAACTCGCCCTTGCGATTTAGATCGGTATGGCTAAAAACGGCGAGGCTGCTAAAATCCACGCCTCCGCCAATGCCTCCGATGTGCGGCAACCACTCACGCAGATGTGGCTCCCAAACCGCTTCCTTTGCTCCCTTCGGAGCGAATAGCACGACTTGTTTATGCTCATGAAGGATGAGTCTTTCGATCAGCATTAGCCCGACAAACGTCTTACCGAGACCGACACCGTCGCAGAGAAACGCGCCGCCGTGCTGACGGGCGATTTTCATGAGTGCCCAGTAGGCTTCCTGTTGGTAACGATCGAGTTTGGGAAACATGCGCGAGCGAGTTTCATCCCATTCTGTAGCGGTCAACTCATGACCGCGGAAAAACTCCTGAAGCGACTTCGCGTATACCTCAAAGGGCAGGTATTCGCGCACATGCCGTTCAATCACGCGGAGAATGTCCTGAGTGACATCTTCCGCTTCGTTCCAGTGCTTCTCATACCACTCCTGAAGCGCAGTAACTTGGCGGCCCGTAATCTGAACATTCAGTTCGACATTTTGGGTGAGACCGGGATAGGTAAAGTTTGATGATCCGACTAGCGCGAAACCGCCGAGCACGGCTTGGCGCGCCTGAGTGATGTAGGTTTTTGCGTGAAATTTTTCTTTCCGGTAGACACGGCACTTTATCTTGCCGGAGCGAATAGCGTCGACAGCCGCGGGAACGCCGACCAGGAAATCGTTCTTTTCTTTCTCCGATTCGAGGCTCAGGTCCAGCCGATGCTTAATACGCTCAAGCCCTTCAACAAAAGCCTGTTTGGTCCGGCGCGATACTTCGTCTCCCATCAAGATCCGGATTCGGTCGATTTTCTGCCACTCGCCGTCAAGCCCTAGCAGCGAGCCAATCTCGAAGTAACCTGTCGCAATGTCGAGAGTCCCGGCGAGCTGACACCAGTCGTGCAGATAGTCCCTGACCTTCCACTGTTCATCGCTGTTGTCGACGATGAAGAGTTCGCTGCCAGAAGGTTTTGGTTTAGGGTCAGGCATGGTCGGGTAGGCTTCCAAGCTAATACGTCATAAGGAATTCGCCATTTTGCTACCGTCGCCTTAAGCTGTCAAACTCGGCTTGGGTTGATTGTGGTGTGCGCGCACGGGTCTCGCCACCCGCATTTTTGACGTCAATTCGGCCAAAGGAGGCAGGCTTGGGGAAGTTGTCTGCGCTCCCGTTCCGCTAACCTTTGAGGGGGATATCGGTTCTGTACCTACGGCGGAGAGAAAAGGGGACGGAAACTTTTTCTGCTGCTTAACCGGTCTCTTTTCTGGGGTCTGCCCCGCGGGTGAAGGCTGAATTCGAACCGATTCTCTGCTATCCGCATTGGCCAGCCGTCCAGAATGATTTCCGAACAATTCCGGGGAGTGGTGCAGATTTTCATAATGCATGCCGCTTTAACTGGGCGCCCGGTCTTATCGTTCGGGATCCGAGAATGGTTCACAGGCGGGTTTGAAGCCCGGCCCTACAGGTCCCGCTGCGTCCTGGTGTATTTTGGTGGTGACCGCGATATAAGAAATCGGCGGAAAAACACGGAACCATCGACCTGCATGTGACAGGAGGATACGATGAAACCGGAACGACTCCTGGTCTTTGAAAAATTCATCCAGGACATGCGGGCTGCCTGGCAGGAGCTGCCGGATACACATCTTGTGAAAGCTTTTCTCCAAGAAAGCTTTTCTCCTTGACCGTCGGCCAGACAGTGATTTAAGATCACGGCTATCCGATCGAGATTGTCTTAGTGAACCCAAGTCCCTTGACACTGCCGTCAAAACTTCGATGAAATCCCCTTCGACACAAACCCCGCTGCGTGTTTTGATCCTTGAGGATTCTGAAGATGACGCGCTTCTCATGGTGCAGGAGCTTCGGAACGCAGGCTACGACGTCACATTCGAACGCGTGGATACGCCGCAGTTCTTTTCGGCGACGCTCGCGCTGGAAAGCTGGGACCTTGTCCTTGCCGACTATTCCTTGCCTTATTTCAAAGGATTTGAGGCTCTGGAAGTGTGGAAGAAAAGCGGCAGCACGGTTCCTCTCATTTTCGTATCGGGGATGATGAGCCCGGAAGTTGCCGTGGGCGCCATGAAGGCAGGCGCGCATGATTACATCAGTAAAAGCAATCTCAGTCTGATTGTGCCCTCCGTTGAGAGAGCGCTTAACCGCGCCGAAGACCGGCGGCGTCTTAACGCCGCCCTCAAGAGGGCGTCCGAGGATTTGGAAAAATACATCGAAGAACGAACTCAAGAGCTGCAAAGAAAGAACGTGGCGTTAACGCTGGAAGCCGCGAAGCATCGAGCGGCTCAAGCGACCGTTCGACGCTACCTTCTGTGCTTGACCTCCCTGCGCGAGATTACCGAAGAGGCGGGCTCATCGTTAGATCTCCAAAATGTGATGAGGCTTGTGCTGGAGAAGCTTGAACTTGTTCTTCCCGAGACGGCCAGGACGGTTCGGTTATTCAAAAGGGAGACGGGCGAGCTGGACTCTGTTGCCCATCAGAATCTTGACGACAAAAAATGGCAAGATCCCAGGTGGCAAGCGGTCGAGGGGAGTTTTGCCAGATTGGTTTGGGAGAGCAAAGCCCCGATCGTTATGGAAAAACTCGAAAGTGATC
>JBOHVR010000184.1:0-12777 GCA_050735755.1 Binatia bacterium | reverse complement strand
ATAGCATGGCGGCGCTTCAACCGGCAAACGGCGTCCGCACGCACCGTCATTTCTCACGCTTGCAATTGCAGACTCACAATCGTAGACATGGGCGCCATGGGATCATACTTAGCGAACACGATCTTAACTAGAGCTCTTTGTGCAACCAGGGAGACACAAAGCTGAAACCTGGCTAGGTCATCACTCGGGGGCTTCACGCCATTTGAGGAAACCAAAGGAACGAAGCGATCCGCGCTGTTGTCTGGGCTACAAAGATGGCGTAGAGATGGGACCTTGGAGAACCCAGGTGGCGATCAAGAGCCCGAGCTTTCACCACAGGATGGCGCTTCTAGCAATCTTCGCCGGCTTCCTGACCTTTGTTTTGCTCTTGCTGCCAGTCGTGGCGCGGTCCGATCCGGCCGAGGACGCGCTTAATGAAGGCCTCAGTTTGCATGACGCGGGAAATTTTAAAGAAGCGATTATCCGATATGACCGCGCCGTGCGTCTCAATCCTCGTTTCGTGGATGCGTATTTCAATCGCGGCAACGCCTATTATGACCTGGGGCAATATGATCGCGCCATCAAGGAGTATAGCGAAGTCATACGCCTGAGCCCAAAGGACGGCGAAGCGTTTTACAACCGGGGCAACGCATACCGCCGTTTGGGCCAGCACGAGCGCGCTCTGCGGGATTACACCGCGGCCATCCGCCTGGCGCCGGACGATGCCGAGATCTATGTGAATCGCGGCAGCGTCTACTACAGTATGAAATCTTATGCGGCGGCTTTAAAGGACTATGACGCGGCGATTCGGATCAATGCCAAGGATCCGGACGCTTACTACAACCGCGCTAACACCTACAGCAAATTGGGAAAAACGGAACAGGCGCTCGAGGACTACAGCAAAGCGCTGAGCCTGAACCCGGAGCTTGCGGAGGCGCAATACAATCGCGCCATTATCTACGCGGAACTAGGACTGTTTGAAAAAGCGATCAACGACTACTCGGAAGTGTTGAGAGCAAACCCTAAATCCGCCGTTGCCTATTACAACCGGGGCCTGGCTCATTTTAGATTGGAGCGCAACGACGAGGCTATTAACGATTACACTCAAGCCATCCGCCTGAACCCAAAGGACACGGAGGCTATTTACAATCGCGGTCTCGTGTATGCCCGGACGGGTGATTATGAACGCGCGGCGCGAGACTATACCGAGGTGATTTTACGCAATCCGCGTAACGCCGAGGCTTACGGGCAGAGAGGACTTATCCGGCTGCATCAAGGAAAAAAGGCAGAAGCGGAAGGCGATTTTAAAAAAGCCTACCAGCTGGACAAGACCTTAAAAAAGAGGCTCCAACCGCTGATTGACGAAGTTAGACCCAGCCCTGCCAAACCTAAATCCTGAAAGCCTACTTGTTCACTTCTTTGAGCTCATAGGCGCGGACGTTCGGAAAAGCCGCCGCCACGATGACAAGAATAACCAGCGTTGCCAAGCCTCCCGCCATCGCCGAGAGCTCGGCTCCGAGCCACGCCGCAATCACTCCGGATTCAAACTGGCCCAAGTGCGGTCCGCCGATTACAAAAACGCTGTTGATCGATGCCATGCGGCCGCGCAACTCGTCAGGCGTGCTCAACTGATTGATCGTGCCACGGAGAATGGTGCTCACCATGTCGCCCGCTCCGGCGACCGCAAGCAATAGCACCGAAATCCAGAAAGCGCGTGATCCGCCGAAGAGCACCGTGCAAACGGCATAAATCCCGACGCCGCTAAGAATCCACAGGCCGGCACGCCGCAGCTGGAAAAAACTCATGCCGGCGGCTGCGAGAAGGGAGCCGACGGCCGGTGCCGCGTAGAGGACTCCCAGCCCCTCAGGACCGACCGAGAGAATATCGCGCGCATAGACAGGGAGAAGCGCCCGCACCGAGCCAAAAAAAGTGGCGCCGAAGTCCAAGAGCATCAACGGGAAGATAATGGCGTGTCCGCAGACAAAGGCGAGCCCTTCGCGAAGCGAGCTGAGAGAGATCGCCCGCCATCCCTCTCCTTCTCGCAGGCCGGCACGCAGAAGTGACAGCGACAAGAGCATCATCAGCCACGATAATGCATCCACCGCGTAGCACGCCGCCGGACCCACGAAAGCCAGCAGCAATCCCGCCAGTGAGGGGCCGACGATCACCGAAACGTAGCGCTGCGCGCTGTGCAGAGCCAAAGCCTGTGCCAGGTCATCGCGCGGCACGAGACTCGGAACGATCGCTTGTCGCGCCGGCGCCTCGAGAGAACTGAAGAATGCGAGGAGCATGGACGCAACATAGAGCGTGAGAGGGAAAGTTTTGCCCGCAATAGTCAAAGCCGCAAGCCCGGTGGAAACAAGAATTAGGCCCAGTTGCGTGCGCATCATGAGCTTGCGACGGTTCATTGCGTCCGCGAGAAGACCGCCGACGAGCAACAGCAGGATCTGGGGAATCGCGCGGGCGAGGCCGAGCAGACCGATCTGAAACGCGGAATTGGTCAATTCATAGATTTGCCAGGCCACCGCGACCGAGGTGAACTGGCTGCCGATGCTGGACAGCAGCAGCCCCGTCCAAAAGATGCGAAAGTCCCGATGGCGCAGCGCCGACAACGGCGCGCTGTCACTTTTCCGGGGCGTCTTTGCCACGCGCGGCGCGGAGTTGTTCAGCGCCCGGTTAAACTGTAAAAGGCTTCTGCCTCTCGAAGGTCTTGTGGGTCATGCCAACGATATAAAAGTTTGGGGTCTGATCGGGGGGCATGGCTTTGACGATGTTCCGATGAAATTTTTTGTAACTTCCCTTGAATTGACCTTCGTTCCATACACGCAGGAGATTGGCGGTAAAAAGACCGTTGAAATCTCCGTCGGCGGAAAGTTGATTATCCTGACAACCCGAGATTAAAAGAACCGAAGCTTTGACGTCTTTCATAACGTCCGCCTTTATGGATTTTAGAATCTTGTCGTATTCCGTCTTGTTTGCACGATAGGTTCGCAGAGCCACTTGGGGCGGCATGGCTCGATAACGAATGGGCAATGCGCCTTGGCTCACCGGCGGCGCGTCTCGCGCCTCGCGATGATTTGTTTTTGCAGCATAGTAAAGGTCCTTGGTCACGGTCCCGCTGTGGCAGCTGTCAGAGAAGACTAGGATGCGAACGCCTTTGGCAAATTTGGCGAGCGCCTGAAAGATTTCATCATCCACCAGCTCGCCGTTATAAAGACACCACGTTTCGTCCTGCGCGTCGGTTTCCTCATCGCTGTTTAGGTCCGGCAATTGACCTCCATGACCCGAGTAACTCAACAAGAAGATATCTCCGGGCCGAAGCTTGATCGCCGCATCCCTAAGGGCTTTGAGGACGGCATTACGGGTCGCTTTTCGAGTCAGCAACACTTTCGCCTTAAAACCACACGAGCGGCCAATCCCCGCCATATCCAGCGCGTCGGCTTCGCAAGCATTCAGAGGGCCACTCCATCCTTGATAATGATCCGGATTGACCGAATTCAATCCGATATTCAGTGCCAAACCTTTGGGCATAAATCAGTTCCTCCTTAATGATTAATTATGGAATTTTATTTCTAGGCTAGTGTCCTGTCTCTAAAGTTCTGTTTTAGAGATTGTTCGCCTTCGGCTCAGTATGACATTGCTTATTTAACGTATTTCGGAGTCGCCCCACTAGTTGCCCCGGCCCGTGATCCGGCTCCGTCGTCGTTTTTGCGGCCGTACCCAGGGAATCGGCACGCCGATGACACGTCGAGGACCCACCAGACACGGAGTCTGTTCGTACCGGAGCGCGCGCAGGCGCGCCGCCGTAAGCTTCGCGAGTGATTCGAAGGTCGGGTTGCGTCCGGCAGAGCGCGCCTGGCGCAAAACCTTCGCCAGGCTAAAGGTGAACGCCCCATACGAAGTTGCGCCATCGCGATACTCGTATGAAAGCTGTTCTTCCCGGCATGCCTCCAAGATAATCGGAAGATAGGGTCCTTCGTGGCGGAGCGCGCCGCGCTCGCGATTGTAAGTCCGGTTGGGAAGCCCGCGTAACCCCACGCCACGACCGATGCGATAGGTTACCCCTTTTCTTCCGAGATAAGCCTCTCCGCGCGGCGATCGAGCCAACGACCGGTTCGGGGAACGCAGCCTGCGCTCCTCCCACATTTCGAGATCGGGGTTCCACTGGAGCGCGCGGTGACGGATGTCATCGGGAGGATCGATGCCGCGCGGGCGCAGGCCGCCTTCCCGGGCCATACCTCCAGAATGACAGCAGTCGAAAATCGCGAGGAACCGGCTATCGTACGGAAGCTGGCTGTAAAACTCGACGAACTGCTTATCTCGGATGGCATGCGCCGCGCTCCAATCGAAGTCGTATGGCGCCAGACACTCGTCGAGATGGTCGACCTCGCCGCGAATATCGTACGCGGGGATCTGCGCTCCGTGACCCGAATAAAACAGCACTCGTTCGTGGCCGCTGCCGACGTTGTCCAGGAGCCAGTGCAGGCGTTCTAGAATATTCGCTGTCGTCGCGCGCTCGTCAAGGACAACTCTGATCTCCTCGGGACGGAAGCCGCATTCCTGAAGAACCGAGCTCATCAGAAAGACGTCATTGACGCAGCCCTCCAAGCGGTTGGCTGGATCCGGGTACTCGTTAATGCCGATGAGCAGCGCGCGCCGCTTGAACTGCGCGGTGACCAGACGGGACGCCCGAAGATCCCGCGCCATGGCACGGGCGGGCCGAGCGACCGATACATCGAGCCACACTCGCGACGCGGTGTTGGCATGATCGAAGTACCCAACGGCATCATGGTTGAGGATATCGTTCGGCTTGTCAAACTTGGTGAGAACCTGCGTGAAGTTCGGAGCCTCAAGGCGAACCTCCGCCGTGAACATTCGGTCCTCAGGATTGTAGAGATGATACCACATGCGCGCGTCGAGCGGCTCAATGCGGCCCGCGAAAGCATCGCGGACGAACGGGTTGGCGATCTGAGAGCCGAGAGTGAGAAACACTTTTCCGGCAAGAGCTGCCGGATCGCGTCGGAACGTATCGTAACAAATCAGCGAGCCGAAACTATGGGCGCACACCAAACCATACGGTTTGGCAGCGAGCGCTCCAAGAACCCGACTCCGCAGCAGCGCCCGAAGATTGTCCTCGGCGGCCCATTGCGCGATCATACCCGCAGTCCAGCGAAGCTGGTCGGGCACATCGAACAGGCCCCTCGTCCGCGGCAAAAGGTCGCTCATCCCGTGCAAGACTCCACTCGCTAGCAGTTTCGTGAAGGCATGCCCGTAAGTCGCCGGATTCAGCGGAGCATGGTCAAATAGGTCATCGTACTGCAGAAACTCGATCTCGACCTCGGCGTCCGACTTCCAGCGACAGATGCCCTGAGTAATAGCGGCGCTCCAAGACGGCTTCAGTGACGGATCAAGTTCGCCGTGTCCAATACCGTGGACACATAAAATAGAGATCTTGTCTGGCATGCGCGGGCCCTCTCTCAACGATAGGTGTTGCCTTAGTTAGTACGCTTGTACACAAATGTTTGCCCGTCTTCAAATTTCTCTCGAACTGGGCAACCGTCACTTTCCATCTTGAGCCGAAAACCGCTGCACTGACCGTAGAATCTGCGGCAGTGCGCGCAAAGGAGATGCCAATCGCGAGGGCCGGAAAGACTGAGTGCAATTCAGCGTTTTGTCTTTGAAACTAAAGCGCCCGCACTCAACACAGCGTTGCAAAAGCTTCCGCGCGTATCTTTTTTGTACGCAGGTGTAGCAAAAAATGTTCAGTCCAAGAAGGCTGAAACCTGGCGCGCACACGTTTTTGTAGAAGAGAACGACGAGGCGGGATCGGCGGATCCGCCGATGTGAAGGAAGGTTTGTCCGGCCCATCCAATAGCGGTCGCATTCTCTGGCCGCGCCGCGCCCTTCGTTGATCGCCCAGACGATCAGGCTTTGGCCGCGCCGCATGTCACCGGCGGCGAACACACCGTTGATATTCGTATGATATTTCCCGTACTCCGCTTTCGCATTGGAACGCGGATCACGCTCGACGCCAAGCTGTGCCAGAATCGCGTCCTCAGGACCCAGAAAACCCATGGCGAGCAAAACAAGATCGGCAGGCCAAACCTTTTCCGTGCCGGGAATTCTGTTGGGAACAAACGCCCCGGTGTCGGTCTTCGTCCACTCAATGGTCACCGTGTGGAGCTCCTTGACCTTTCCGCTCGCGTCGCCGACGAATTTTTCCGGCGTGGTCAGATACCTGCGCGGGTCATCGCCGAAACGGGTTTTCGCCTCTTCCTGTCCGTAGTCCAACCGATAGATCTTGGGCCACTCCGGCCACGGGTTGTCAGGCTGCCGCTCATCGGGTGGGCGCGGTAGAATCTCAAGCTGCACTAGGCTCTTACATTTGTGGCGCATCGCCGTGCCGACACAATCTGTCCCGGTATCGCCGCCGCCAACGACGATGACATGCTTATCTGTCGCGGAAATATGCTCGCCGTCCCTGAGATTGGAATCAAGCAGGCTTTGGGTGTTCGCATGGAGAAATTCCATGGCGAAATGGATCCCTTTAAGGTCACGGCCCGGGATTGGCAGGTCGCGAGGTTTCGTGGCTCCGCAGCACAGCACGACCGCGTCGAATTCCTCTCGTAGTTTCGTGGCGGGAAGATCGGCTCCCACGGCGGTATTCACAACGAATTTGACTCCCTCATCCGCCATAAGATCGACGCGCCGTTGCACGATCGTCTTGTCGAGCTTCATGTTGGGAATTCCGTACATGAGCAGGCCGCCGATCCGATCAGCCCGCTCGTAAACCGTGACCGAGTGACCGGCGCGGTTGAGCTGGGCGGCGCACGCGAGCCCGGCCGGCCCCGAACCCACAACGGCAATTTTCTTCCCGGTGCGTTTCTCCGGCGGCTCAGGTTTGACCCACCCTTGCGCAAATCCGTTGTCGATAATCGCGCACTCCAGGTTTTTAATGGTTACGGGCAGCTCGGTGATTCCCAGCACGCACGAGCCTTCACATGGGGCGGGACAAACGCGGCCGGTAAACTCGGGAAAATTGTTGGTCTTGTGCAGCCGTTCGAGCGCTTCCTTCCATAAGCCGCGATAGACGAGATCGTTCCACTCGGGGATCAGATTATTGATCGGACAGCCCGACGCCATGCCGCTGATAACCGTTCCCGTATGGCAAAAGGGGACGCCGCAATCCATGCAGCGCCCGCCTTGCTGCTTGAGTTTGGTCTCGGAAAAGTGCTCATGAAACTCATCCCAATCATTGACTCGCTCCAGCGCCGACCGATCCGGCGGCAGCTCGCGCTCAAATTCCATAAATCCGGTTGGTTTACCCATTGTCTGTTTCTCTGGCTAAACTTGTACGTGCTCGTGAACAGCCGATGCGCCAGGCTCATGAGCCGACACGCGCAGCAGTTTCGAGTTTCGTGTTTCTAGTTTCGAGTTAAAATCCGAAACCCGAGACTCGAAACTCGAAACCCGAAACTTTCGAGCTTTGTCAGTTTCCGCTCACCCGGGCAGCGTTGTTCTTGTTGGCTTCAAAGGCGGCCATGACCGCTTCGTCGCCAACCAGGCCCTGGCTCTCGGCCTTCTGCAAGGCTTCGAGCATGCGTCGCAAATCCTTCGGCATAACCTTGACGAATTTCGGCGCGGTTTCCTCCCAAAGAGCCAAAAGCTTCCACGCCTGTTCGCTGTGGGTATAGATCGCGTGCCGTTTCAGCAATTCCTCGACCTCACGCAAATCGCCTTCATCAAGACGTTCAACTGCGACCGTTTCGAGATTGCAGCGGTTCTTGAAGTCGCCATCCTGATCCAGCACGTAGGCAAGGCCGCCGGACATGCCCGCGGCAAAATTGCGGCCCGTTGCGCCAATCACCACGACGCGGCCGCCGGTCATGTATTCGCAGCCGTGATCGCCCACGCCTTCCACCACCGCGCGCACGCCGCTATTGCGCACACAAAAGCGTTCGCCTGCCATGCCGCGAACGTAGGCTTCGCCGCTGGTCGCGCCGTAAAAGGCCACATTGCCGACGATGATGTTTTCTTCCGGCGCAAATGTTGACCCGTCCGGCGGATAAAGAATGACTTTGCCCCCGGACAGCCCTTTGCCGAAGTAGTCGTTGGCATCCCCTTCCAACTCAAGTGTCATGCCTTTTGGCACAAACGCGCCAAAGCTCTGACCGGCAGATCCCTGGAAGTGAAAGTGAATCGTATCCTCTGACAATCCCTCCGCCCCATAGCGCCGTGTGACCTCACTGCCCAAGATGGTGCCAACGACCCGGTTCGTGTTTCGGATCGGCAACGTCGCTTTGACTTTCTCTCCCCGTTCCAGGGCAGGCGCCGCCAAATCGAGGAGTACTTGATTGTCGAGCGCGTTCTCGAGCCCGTGATTCTGCGGAATCTGACAGTAACGGCCGACTTCGGGACCCACCTTGGGCTGATAAAGAATCGCCGCGTAATCCAGCCCTTTGGCTTTCCAGTGATCGACGGCGCGCTGCACTTCCAGGCGGTCCGCGCGGCCCACCATCTCATTGACCGTGCGAAAGCCGAGCTGCGCCATGTACTCGCGCATCTCCTGCGCGATGAAACGCATAAAAGTGACCGCGTACGCAGGATCGCCGGCGAATTTTTTCCGCAAGACCGGATTTTGCGTCGCAATCCCGACCGGGCACGTGTCCAGATGGCACACGCGCATCATGATGCAACCCAGAGTCACGAGCGCAGTCGTCGCAAAACCAAACTCCTCCGCTCCCAGCAGCGCGGCCACGACGACGTCGCGTCCGGTCTTGAGCTGGCCGTCGGTTTCGACAGCGATGCGGCTGCGGAGATTATTGAGCACTAACGTTTGATGGGTTTCGGCGACGCCAAGCTCCCAAGGCAAACCCGCGTGCTTGATACTGGTCTGCGGCGATGCGCCGGTGCCGCCGTCGTGGCCGCTGATCAAAACGACATCCGCATGGCCTTTGGCCACGCCCGCGGCGATCGTCCCGACGCCTATTTCGGAGACGAGCTTCACGCTTATGCGCGCGTTGTGGTTGGAGTTCTTCAGATCATGGATGAGCTGCGCCAAATCTTCGATGGAGTAAATATCATGGTGCGGCGGCGGTGAAATGAGACCCACGCCAGGCGTCGAATAGCGCACTTTGGCAATCCATGGGTAAACCTTTCGGCCCGGCAATTCGCCGCCCTCCCCTGGCTTGGCGCCCTGCGCCATCTTAATTTGCAATTCCCTCGCCTGTGTCAAATAGAGACTGGTGACCCCGAATCGGCCCGAGGCGACTTGTTTGATGGCGCTGTTCCGCGAGTCTCCGTTGGCATCGGGAACGTAGCGTGCCGGGTCTTCGCCTCCTTCACCGGTATTGCTCTTGCCGCCGATGCGATTCATGGCGATCGCCAACGCTTCGTGGGCTTCTTTGCTGATCGAACCGTAGGACATGGCGCCGGTTTTGAAGCGCTTCACGATCGCTTCCACGGGCTCCACTTCCTCGATCGGAATGGGATCAGAAGCGAATTTAAATTCCATCAGGCCGCGCAAGGTCGCCATCCGCTCCGACTGATCATCGACCAGCCGGGTATACTCTTTGAACGTGCGGTAATCGCTATTTCGGCACGCCTTCTGCAGGAGATGCACGGTTTTCGGATTGAAGAGGTGCAGCTCCCCATCTTTACGGTATTGGTATTGCCCATAGACTTCCAACGTGTGGCCGTTCAGCGGGAAGGTGGGAAATGCGCGCGCATGCTGCTGCTGCGCCTCCAGAGCAATCTCTTGCAAACCAATGCCTCCCACCCGTGACGGCGTCCACGTGAAATACTTATCCAGCAGCTCCTGGCCCAGGCCGAGAGCCTCGAAGATTTGCGCGCCACAGTAAGACTTAACCGTGGAAATTCCCATCTTCGCCATTACTTTGACGACGCCTTTGACGACTGCTTTGATATAGCCTTTGACCGCGTCATGGTAAGTGACGTTCTCCAACATCCCTTCCTTGATCATGTCATTGAGGCATTCGAAAGCCAGATACGGATTGATCGCCTGCACGCCGTATCCCAACAACAAACAAAAATGATGCACTTCGCGCGGTTCTCCGGATTCAAGCACCAGGCCCACCCGCGTCCGCGTGCCGGAGCGGATCAAGTGATGATGCAATCCCGATGACGCCAAAAGGGCGGGGACCGGCGCGTGCGTGCGGTCAACCCCTTTATCGGACAAAATCAGAATCGTTGCCCCGCTCGCGATCGCCTGGTCGGCCTCGCGGAATAGTTCCTCCAACGCTTTTTCGACGCCGGCCTTGCCTTTATTCGGGTTGAACAGGATCGGCAGAGTCACCGATTTAATACCGGGCAAATCGATCCGGCGCAGCTTTTTCATTTCCTCGTTTTTTAAAATCGGAATGGGAATCCTGAGCTGCCGGCAACTTTCCGGCTTCGGCTCCACCAGATTGCCCTCCGAACCCAGCGTCAGGTTCGTCGAGGTAATCAATTCCTCGCGAATGGGATCGATCGGGGGGTTGGTCACTTGCGCGAAGAGCTGCTTGAAATAATTGTAGAGAAGCTGGGGCTTGTCCGATAGCACGGCCAGCGGCGTGTCGGTTCCCATCGAGCCGACCGGTTGGATGCCGTTTTGCGCCATGGGACCGATGTTGACGCGCAAGTCCTCGAAGCTATAGCCGAACGCCTGCAGGCGCCGCAACGTCGCCTCATGGTTGTAAGGCGGTTCTTTCTCGGGGAGATTCGGCAGCTCATCGAAGCGCACGACGTTATCCTTCAGCCATTGCCGGTAAGGCCGCGCGCCTGCCAACTGCTCCTTGATCTCCTCGTCGCTGATGATGCGTCCCTTTTCCGTGTCCACGAGAAACATGCGGCCGGGCTGTAAGCGGCGTTTCTCCAGCACCCGCTCCGGCGGCACGTCCAGCACGCCGACTTCCGACGCCATGATCACCAGATCGTCCTTGGTAACGTAATAGCGCGATGGCCTGAGCCCGTTGCGATCGAGCACAGCGCCGACCACGGTGCCGTCAGTAAAAGCAATCGATGCCGGACCATCCCAGGGTTCCATCAGGCTGCTGTGATACTCGTAGAAAGCCTTCTTCTTATCATCCATGCTTTCATGATTTTCCCACGGCTCAGGAATCATCATCATCATGGCATGCGGCAGCGAGCGCCCGCCCAACGCGAGAAATTCCAGGCAATTGTCGAATTTTGCGGAGTCGCTTCCGTCCTCCTGAATGATGGGAAAGAGCTTCGGCAAATCATCGCCAAAGAGTTTTGATCCCAGCATGTCTTGGCGCGCGTGCATCCAGTTCTCATTTCCGCGCAAGGTGTTGATCTCTCCGTTGTGAATCAGGTAGCGATACGGGTGCGCCCTTCCCCAGCTGGGAAATGTGTTAGTGCTAAAGCGCGAATGCACCACGGCAATCGCGGTTTCGAGCAGAGGATCCGCCAGATCAGGATAGAAAGTGGCGAGTTGCCTCGGGGTCAGCATTCCTTTGTAAATGATCGTCTTGTACGACAAGCTCGAAATGTAGAAGTGCTCTCCGCCGGCTAGCCCGCCATAGCGGATCGCGTTTTCCGCGCGTCTACGGATCACGTAGAGTTTGCGTTCAAACGCTATGTCGTCCTTGATGCCTTCGCCGCGGCCGATAAAAACCTGGCGCACAAACGGCTCGCAGAGCTTGGCGGTTTCTCCCAGATACATGTTATCCGTCGGCACCTTGCGCCATCCCAAGAGACGCTGGCCTTCGCTGACGATGATGTCCTTGACGATTCCCTCGAAGCGGCGGCGCTGTTCCCGCTGGTCCGGCAAAAACACAATGCCGACGCCGTATTGGCCGGGCTCGGGTAAACGAAATCCCAGACCTTTGCACGCATGCTGAAAGAAGGCATGCGGAACCTGAAGAAGAATGCCCGCGCCGTCCCCGGTATTTTCCTCACAGCCGCAGGCGCCGCGGTGATCGAGGTTTTCCAAAACCGTGAGGGCCTGGTCGACGATCTGGCGTGATTTATCTCCTTTGATGTTAACGACAAATCCAACCCCGCACGCGTCGTGTTCGAATCTGGGATCGTAAAGGCCTTGTTTCGCAGGCAAACCGTGCTTTGTCATGCTCATATCACTCAACCTTCAGGAATTTTCGCTTCATTGACGCTCGAAATCATCGTCCACCACCCATGTGATGGCGGCCATCTAAGCCCCATCGACGTTGTCAAATTCCAGCTTCTGGCTCTCCTTGGCCGTCGAAAGAACCACCTTGGTTACCGTCCGTGTAACCCCTTCAATTGAACGAATTTCCGCCAGCAGCTTCTCAAGCGTACCGGTATTCTTGGTTTTGACTTTCAAAATAAAGCTTTCCTCACCGGTCACATGGTGGCATTCAAGCACGTCGTGATGGCGCATCATTTGTTCGGCAAACTCACCCATATTTCCCTGATGGCCGATGGAGACCCCGATAAAAGCGGTAACATCTTTCCCGATCTTCTTGGCATCGAGAACAGCCTGGTAACCCTTGATAACTCCTTGGGTTTCCAGCTTCTTCACCCTGTCAATGACCGCCGGCGAAGATAGATCCACCTCTTTGGCGATATCTGACAGACGACGCCTGCCGTGATTTTGAAGGATAGAAATTATTTTTAAGTCAATTTGGTCGAACAAGTTATTTTCCTTAGGTGTCAAAGTCTAAAAAGCTAAGTTTTTAATGTCAGCTTTTGTAGTCTATGTCAAGTGGTTTTGGAGTATTTTTTATTGAAACCGGTGGTCCCTCTCAGCTTTGGGACAAAACGGTCGACGGGGGTCTGTAACGGAGCCAGGAAGATTAA
>JBOHVR010000183.1:0-6106 GCA_050735755.1 Binatia bacterium | reverse complement strand
GTCCCGTACCGTTCGTTGACATTTGGACGAAGGTCATATATGCATAAGGACCGTTTCGGCACCCTGAAAACTGGTGATTCTCTCCTAAGATTTTTACCCGATTGGGTCCACGAACTTGGCAATTGATGGGCGGGTCGGGCTTGCTTTAGCGTAATTCGAAGCTATAGAGTCATTGATATTCATTATCATTTCGGAGGACAGCAAATGGCGAAGGCTGCAAGAAAAGAGGCTGGCGCATCCAGCGAGGCCATCAGAGACTTGCGCAGCGCGATCGAATGGCTGCGTAAGGAAGGCGACCTGATCGAGACCGACAAGGAGGTCAATCCGGACCTTGAGATCACCGGGATTCAGAAACAATTGGATGGCGGCTGCCCGATTCTTTTCAATAACATCAAAGGTAAACCGCACCATCGCTGCATCACGAACTTGTTTGGTGACATGAACGTCATCAACAAAATGTTCGGCTGGAAAGATCACACGGATCGCACCCGTAAATTGGCCTACGCGATCACCCATCCGATTCCGCCTGTCATCATCGATCAGAAGGACGCGCCGGCTCAGGAAGAGGTTTATGAGAAACCCGCGGAGGCCAACGACTTTGTGGTACCGATTCGCCATACCAACGTGGAGCCCGAATTGACGGTGGGCTCGGGAAACCGATTGATCTCCGGCGAATACTTTGGCGGGGGGACCGACCTCGGCTACAACCGCATGAATTTCCGCTGGGGCAATGTGGGGACGTTCCAGATCTCTCCCGGATCGCACATGTGGCAAGTGGTAACCAAATATTACAAGGACAACAAGCTTGTTCCCATCACCATGAACTTCGGTTTACCGCCCGCCTGCACGCTTATGGCGGGCGCCGGCTTTGATTACGTCATTTTACCTCAGGGGTGCGACGAAGTTGGCATGGCGGGCGCGGTGCAGGGATCTCCCGTCCGGTTGGTGAAGGCGCGCACGGTAGATGCGTTAGCGGTCGCCGACGCCGAAGTCGTTCTGGAGGGTTACGTCAATCCGCGTGACCGCCGCTTCGAAACCGCCGAATCTGAGAAAGCCGGTATTCAGGGCCGCTTCCACTTCCATCCCGAATGGGCCGGTTATATGGGCAAAGCGTACAAAGCGCCGACATTCCATGTCACAGCGGTCACTACGCGAAAGCGCGCGGGAAAACCGATTATCTTCACGCTCGGCGTCCACACCCTCGACGATCACAACATCGATACCACGGTGCGCGAGGCGGCCATGTTTGAGCTCTGCGAGCGAATGCAGCCCGGCATTATCATGGACGTGAATATCCCCTACTGCATGACGGATTGGGGAGGAGCGATTATTCAGGTCAAGAAGCGCAACAAAATCGAGGAAGGCTGGCAGCGCAACTTCATGGCAGCCATACTTGCAACTTCGCAAGGTTCGCGAATTGTGATCGCCGTCAGCGAAGATAGCGATCCGTACGACATGGACGACGTCATGTGGTGTCTCACGACCCGCGTTAATCCCAAGACCGACATCATCAACCCGCTGCCGGGCGGGCGGGGACAAACCTTCATGCCGGCCGAGCGTATGACCGCCGGCGAGAGGGAGTGGACCGCGTCCAACACGATGTTCGAAGGCGGCATGGGGATCGACGCCACGGTTCCGTTCGGTTATGAGAACGATTTCATGCGCCCGGTCTATCCGGTCGATCGAATTGATCTCAAGAGATTCTTCAGTGACAAAGATGTCCAGAACGCCAAGTCCCGCATGCAGGGTTGGGTCCACTCGCTGGCGCGGACCGGAAGATAAACTCGGACGGCGCTTGCTTAAACCTGTGAGGGGTGAAAGGGCAGGGCTTGTCCCCTGCCCTTTTTTCTAACGGGTCATGAGTGCTAACGAAGGCAACGCGGGACTGCTCTCGCCCTATCGCGTCTTGGACCTAACCGACGAGCTGGGTTTCTTGTGTGGCAAAATTCTGGGGGATCTCGGCGCCGACGTTATCAAGATCGAGCGGCCGGGAGGCGACCCGGCGCGCCGGCTGGGCCCTTTTTTCAAAAATCAAGCCGATCCTGAAAAGAGTCTCTACTGGTTCGGCTTCAACAACAATAAGCGCGGGATTACGCTGAATTTGGAATCCGCGAGAGGGCGCGAACTGTTTTGTCAGCTCGCGGCCAACGCCGATTTTATCATCGAGACTTTCACTCCGGGTTACTTGGACAATCTCAATATTGGATATTCCGCGCTGAGCCAAATCAACCCGCGGCTCGTGCTTACTTCTATTACTCCCTTTGGTCAGACCGGGCCTTACAGCAAGTTTAAAGCATCCGATATCGAGATCATGGCTCTGAGCGGTTGTATGTCACTGACCGGCGATCCTGACCGGCCGCCGTTGCGCGTGACCTTTCCTCAGTCTTACGGCTGGACGGGATCCTACGCCGCCGTGGGCGCCTTAACCGCGCATTACTACCGTGAGCAGACGGGGCAAGGGCAACAGGTTGACGTGTCGGCACAAGCTTGTCTGCTTTGGGCGTTTTCTCACGCCCATACCTTTTGGGATCTCAACCGGCACGTGGAAAGACGTGCGGGTTCCTTCATGACGGGGCGGAGCATCACGGGCGCGAAAATGCGTGTTTTCTGGCCCTGTAAGGACGGCTACTTGAACTTCATTATATACGGCGGCGAAGCCGGAAGAAGGACCAACCAGGCGCTGGTGGAATGGATGGACACCAAAGGGATGGCGCCGGATTTTCTCAAACAGAAGGATTGGAAAACTTTCGATATCGCCCGGGTCACGCAAGAAGAGATCGATCGCATGGAAAAGCCCATAGCAGAGTTTTTTGCCGGCGTGACCAAAGCTGAGTTTTTCAAAGAGGTCGTCAAGCGAGAAATGCTCGGATACCCAGTGGCAAGCGTGAAAGAGATTTTCCAAGATCCGCAGCACGAGGCGCGGCGATTTTGGCAGAACGTTGACCATCCAGAGTTGGAAGTAGCAATCGACTATCCGGGAGGCTTTGCCAAATTCTCCGAAGGTGCATGTCAGATCTGGCGGCGCGCGCCTTTGATCGGCGAACACAACGAAGAAGTTTACTGCGGAGAAATGGGATTGGCAAAGGCGGAATTGGAAAAGCTAAAACAGGACGGAGTAATCTAGATTTAGGGTTAAACGTTGCAGAAAGATTCTCCTGAATCCTGCAACTTCTTTGAATCATGGAATCTTTGAAAGGTATCAAGGTCGTCGAATTCGCCGCTTTCGCGGCAGGGCCGGTTGTCGGCAAGCACTTAGCCGATCACGGCGCGACCGTCGTTCATGTCGAATCCAGAGTGCGCCCTGACGGGTTTCGCACGCACTACCCGCCGTACAAGGACAACATTCACGGCCTCAATCGCTCCGGGCTGTTCGCGCTTTGCAACAACGACAAGCTCGATATCACTCTGAATCTCAAGAAGGCGCCGAAAGCCACGGAGCTTGCGCAGCGAATCGTTGCGTGGGCTGATGTGGTGATCGAGAATTTCAGTCCCGGCACGATGGGAAGATTGGGCCTCGGTTACGATGAGCTGAAAAAGGTCAGACCTGATCTCATCATGCTCAGCAGCTCGAACCTGGGCCAGAGCGGCCCGCACGCCCATCATGCCGGATTCGGCTCGCAGCTTTCGTCGCTGGCCGGCTTCACTCATCTGACCGGCTACCCCGGCGGATCCCCGCAAATTCTTTATGGTCCGTACATCGACTACATCGCGGTCGCCTACGGCACGGCCGCAATCTTGGCGGCATTAGACTATCGCCGGCGCACTGGCAAAGGGAATTACATCGACACGGCGCAGTACGAAACGGGGCTGCAATACTTGACGCCGATTCTCCTAGACTACAAAGTGAACGGCACCGTCGCGAATCGCAATGCCAACCGGGACCCGCACGCGGCGCCGCACGGCGCCTACCCTTGTCAGGGCGACGACAACTGGTGCGTGGTTAGCGTCCATTCGGAATCGGAATGGCAAGCGCTATGCAAAGCCATGGGCAACCCTGATTGGAGCGCCGACACAAAATTCGCGTCTCACGCGGCGCGGAAATCGAACGAAGACGAGCTTGACCGCAAGATCGGCGCGTGGACCACGGGCTTTGCGGCACGCGAAATCATGGAGAAACTGCAAGCGGCCGGCGTTAAAGCTGCGGTCATCAACACCATGAAGGAGGTCTACACCGATGCTCAACTTGCGCAACGTCCTCAGTGGGTGGAAATGGAGCATCCGGAGATCGGCAAGATGCACTACCAGCGCCCGCCCTTTCTCCTCACGAAAACACCTCCAGGTCCATCAAAAAGAGATCCCCTTCTCGCGGAGCACAATGAATACTTCTATCGCCAGCTCTTGGGAATTCCGGAAGGCGAATACGATCAGCTCGTTGCTGAAGGCGTGATTGACTGATCACAACGCACCCGAAACAAATTGGAGTAACCTGGCTCGCCACACTGGCTCGCCATACCTATTGACACCCTTTTCCCCCGCTGATACGGTTCGCCTACCTCAACGGCGTCCCGCAAACTGATCTACTGCGGCCTTTGCGGTCGCGCTCAAGTTTATGGCCTTTAATATCATCTCCCCGCGCGCGCTGGTAACCTTGCTCTTGACGATCGTTCCGCTGGGCTGCCTCTTCCCAGCCAAACTGAATCGGCCAGGGAGGCTCGAGGCTCTGACTGAATCGGGAAAATTCGGCACAGAAGTCCTCAAGATTTATTCTCTGATCAAGCTCAACCGGGCGGATCTCGCCGAAGAGCCTGCGTGGAAAATCGCCAAGACCATCGCGCGCGAAAGCAGAAATAATTCTCTTGATCCGATGTTGGTGGTGGCGGTCATCGATGTTGAAAGCCGATTCCGCGTGGAAGCCGTTTCAGAGCGCGGAGCGCGTGGATTGATGCAAGTGCGTCCCGAGGCCGCGCTCGAAGTCGCGCAGAACACCGGTTTCGAAGTTGCGGCGCGGGATCTCGACCCCGACCTTTTGCACGAGCCCACCATAAATATCAAAATCGGAGTGTCCTACTTAGGTTATTTGCAGAAGAAGTTCAAAGACTTAAATCTCGCGCTCACCGCGTACAACTGGGGCCCAACAAAAACCCAGAAGAGCCTCGACGAACAAGCAGAGGTCCCACAAGATTACGCGCTGAAAGTTCTCGCCGCCTATCACGCCTACCGCGGTAAAAAGTTCCCTCCAACGCCCTGGAAAGCCGCGTGATGCCCGGCTAGAATTCGCCTGAGTTTTCCACCGGGGAATTCTGTGTCCGACACGAAAAAAATCTTGATTGCCGGCTGCGGCGCGATCGGCTCGGCTTTTGCTTGCCTATTGAGGTCCGCCGGAAACGACGTTGCGCTACTGGGGCGCGACCGGCACCTCAGCGCCATCCGCTCTCAGGGTCTTTACATGGACCGCCTATGGCGCAATCACCGTGCCGAAGGATTCTTTCTCGCGGCGCGGACTTCAGGGCTTGCCGGCCTGTATGATCCTAAAAAAATCAGTTGAGATATGCCAACCCTCAGGGTGATTCGACCGCCCTCAGTAGCAACGTCTTATCCACTATGCTACAGAGTCTTGCAAAACGATCAGCCCTCGGAGAACGGAACTGGAATTCACGCTGAGCCTTAACGCCCGTAACGAGATCGAACTGCATGCGATTGCATCTTTTCCGGAGGAGTGCTGCGGAGTCGTCATCAGTCGCAGCGGCGGCGACGTGGTGGAACGTTGCCGGAACATTCAAAATCTCATCCACGCCGAGGACCCAGCCGGCAACCCGCGCGATGCCACGATCGCGTACGCGATGGATCCGCAAGAGCTTATGACAATTTTGAATGCGGCGGAGACGAGCGGGGGAAAGCTCAAGGCGTTCTATCACTCTCACCCCAATCACGAAGCCTATTTTTCCGAGGAAGACAAGGCAGGGGCGACTCCGTTTGGTGAGCCCACGTACCCGGAAGCGGCTCAGATCGTCATCTCCATCTATGACAGTACCGTGAAACGGGTGCGCGCGTACATGTGGAAGCCAGAGAGAAAAGATTTCGTCGAGGTTCCCCTAACCAAAGACATTTCATGAAACGCACCGATCATCTTCTGTATCTCCACGACCTTAACTGCACGGTTTACCCC
>JBOHVR010000182.1:0-6427 GCA_050735755.1 Binatia bacterium | reverse complement strand
CCCGCAACGAGCAGCTTGTCGATGACGGGAGGGACGCGCTGCGAAAACTTGAGCAAGCATTGGGTATGGAACGAGGCATCCATTTGGCGGACTATGTGCGTCTAGACGATTTTCCACTGGAGGTGCTTCTATTCAGAAAAAGGGAACCATCTTTGATCGATCAAAGGATCCCAATACACCACGGCTACTGGCTGAGATGCATAGAGCGGGTCGCACTGGTATTGTTTCTTGTTGCTTTGCTTACCGGAGCAAACAACTGGCGCAAGGAAGGGGCGATTGGAGTCGTCCAACCGGAATCTAGGACGGTCAAATAATTTCACCAGGTGCGGGGAGGAAGATGATAATCTATTTCGCGGGCCCCCTTTTACCCAAGCGGAGAGAATCTGGAATAAGAGTCTATCTCGCGAACTCACTTCCTTGATGTCCAACGTAAAGATCATCTTGCCTCAGGTCGGACACCGTCAAGTTTTTCACCGAGAATGGCGCTGATTTCGAGGGTTTGGTCCAAGCGTGCATTCCAAGCATCGAGGGTGCTGACATCGTCCTCGCTGTTCTTGACGGGAGCGACGCCGACTCCGGAACCTGTTGGGAGTTCGGTTATGCTTTCGCCAGGGGAAAGCGAGTAATTGGTTTGCGAACCGATCTGCGGGGCTCCGAAGACGAGGGACTCAATGCCATGTTGCGCCGCACCTGCGAAAGAGTCATCTACTTTTCAACCGTCAACGAGGATATTTCCGGTCTCGCCAAAGAGATCGCCTCAGTCATCCTCAACAACACTAGGAAATAGCCCGCCCCGCTTCACTTAAGATGTATTCGGCGATGCCCATGACATGGCTGACCACCGGAAATTCCGTGTCTTCTTCGGAAATCCCCCAGCCGTAGGTGACGCCGAGGAATTGCGTACGCGCCGTCCTCGCCGCGCTCCAGTCCGCAGGTTGGTCGCCTACGTAAATAGTTTCCCTCGATTCGACGTGGAGTTTTTTCGCCGCCAAAACCAGCGCGTCTGCCTTCGACTCGCTCGCGTCATCGTCTTTGGTAAGGATGCAATCCGGGTGAAAGAACCGCATGCCCGGACCCAGCGCCGCGTCGACGTTCGCTCTGACGTTTGAGGTTGCGATTCCCAACTTGAGTCCCGCAGACGCCAGCTTGGAAAGCATTTCATCCACGCGAGGAAACGGTTTCGGCGCATAGTCACGCATGAAAATCGCCTTATACTGTGCAAAGGCCTTTTCAGCGTAATCACTGGGAAAACCCATAGCCTCAAAGAAAAATTTCATCGGACTAACCCTGATGCCCTGGCGCACCATTTTCCGGAAATCATCAGGGGACGGTATCGTCAACCCCAATCCATATTCCAGATTCTTGTCTTGGCAAATCTGTAAATGCGGTTTGAGCGAGTCAAGCAGCACACCGTCGACGTCGAATATGACGGAGGATAAATTTTTCATAAAAAAGAATTAAATTGTGCTCCTTCGTAAATAGGCTCCACGATCAGACCTTCTTTCTGAAGGTCGGCAAAATCCCATGGGACATGGTACCATTTTTTTCTCGGCTAAAAGAAGCTTCCGACTTATGTGCGATTTGCTGTCAGGTGACCTCAACAGCTTTGTTTTCGATCCCTGCCGGCGACCGCTCCTTCGTCCCGGTTCGGGTCATGGACCTGCACTCCATAAGGCAGTTTCCCAAGCAACGGAGCAGTTAGGCCAGACTGAACATGAAACATGCTGGACAACAAAAAAAGGGGGCAGAGGACTTTTTTTCTCGCGATCATTTCCCCTGGTATGTGCGGGATGGAAGACACGCTTCTTGCAACCTGTCACCGTCGCCGGAAACTGGTCGCCAAAGGACACTTCCGAACGCAAGTTCTACGCGGATGGGGTTGCAGATCGCTGCGCAATGGCTTGGGGGCTAGGTCTCGAACCTAGATTTTCAGATTCAAAGTCTGATGTCCTACCGATTAGACGACCCCCAAAAATAAAGAGCCCCGGTAGGTATCGACCTGCCGGGGCTCTTGTCCAGAAGGCAGACCAACGCCTGCCCTCATCTATGTGAAGGCGGGCTACATGGTTTGTTGCTGGCTCCCGGTCATTTGAAATTAGAATAATCCCTTATCCAAATCCGTGCAAGTCGATATGCGACGGCACCTTCTCAATAACCGATGTCGTGTCTACCTTCGTTATTTGCTAAGCGCGGCGAAAAATTGGAAGGTGCCCACACGGATGTCGCTGGCAGCAACGCGCGTCAAAACCGCGCCCGGCAGCGCACTCTCTCGATACACGGGCTCGCCTGTGACGACTGCGGCAAGCGCTCGCGTCGTCGGGATACCGAGCGCGTGCATCGCTTCGCCGATCAGATATTCACGCAACACGGGCCCGAGTGCTGCCCGGCCGTCGCCGGCGCGCGAAAAGGGAGCGGGACCCGAGCCCTTGAGCTGAATGTCACGACGACGTCCGTTGCGGTCGATCACCTCGCCCAGGAGCAGGGCACGCCCGTCGCCGAGTTGGGGCACGAAGCCGCCGAACTGGTGGCCGGCGTACGCTTGCGCCAGCGGCGCCGCTCCCTCGGGTATGTCGTTGCCCGCAAACATTCTTGCGCCCTCGTCGGAATCGAGAGCACCGGCATCCAGTCCCAATTCTTCAGCCAACTTACGGTTTAGCTTAACCAACCTAGGCCGCGCCACTGGGGCCGCCTTCCAGGGCACATAGAAGGCCTCAAGTTCGCGCGCATACGTATTGTCGAAGGCGAATCGCGCGGCGGCAGGGTTGTTAGAAATGTGATTCATCGTGTGACTTCCTTGTAAAGAGGATTAGTGAATCCTCACCTATCATTCTTCTAGATATCGCCAGTAATATCTACACCTGAGTAGCCCGGGTTTGACGCAAACCTAAACGGGACAAAAATCTGAAGGAGAATGTTCAATGAAGAGCGCAGGCGCTTTCGCGCGGAGTTTTAAGCGCGCGGCGCCCCGGCTGACGGACAGCTCGGGGAAGTTATCGGCCGACTTAGCCCGCGAGCTCGGTGTACTCGCAATCGGCCTTTACAAAACGAAAAGGAGCAGCTCAGGATTCAATAAACCGTTCGCAGAAACTTACAGGGTTAGTGCCACCGCATCGGCAAATTGCTTTGTGTCGGTATACTGCTGAAATCCCACGACCCTGCCGTGCGTCACTCCCCAGACGTGCGCGAACTGTGCCCGCACCTCTCTGCCCGTTTCCTTGTGCCTGCCAGCATAACTACCGAGCACCACAACGTGATTTCCGGCGTCCAGCCACTCTTCGGGCGTAACAGTGAAATCCTGCCACTCCGATGCAATTCTTATGAAGACTCCTTCGAGCACGGCCTGCGGGCCTAAATAGGGATTCCGGTCCGCGTAGATGAAGTTATCGGCTTCCCTCCATTCGATGTGCTGGTCCATCCGCCCAAGCACCGCAGGGACATCACCCCTGGTAAACGACTCGTACATCCCGCTAATTACGTCCATGTTTTCTTGTGACATAGTGCCCTCCTTCAAGGCACAACGGATAAAATCGGCTCACAACAAGGTTACTAGCGGTGGAGTAGCGCATGTCAAGGTGATCCGCATCATGCCCGCGCCGCACATAAGCGAGTCGCGCCGGAACACTAGCGCCAGCCATATTCCGATCAATCAATTTTGCCTTCAAGAACGGGCTCCCCCATATCACTGGCGGACTTCCACGTTTCCGGAATTGCGGAAATGTAAGGTGGATCTGGGACAAATATCCAGGGATGCCGGATATCGCACGGGTTAACCTTTTTTAGGAATCGCTTGAGAATTGGTAATGGGTTTCAATGAGCGTTTCAAAGTGAGCCCTCGCTTCATTTGAAAGAGCCGTGGGAAATTTTGCGTCGCTTCGTCTCCAGCGTGTGAGCCAGTCTGCGCCCAGGAGGCGTGGAGATAAGGGATGATCTCGGACACCTTTCGCTGTTGTGAAGGCGACGGTTGTGTCTGACTTGGGTCCTGTACCGACGCCTTGCGCGACAAAAAAGCCTGCTGCCAGAAGCGAAACTCTTACGGCAGTCGAGGCAGAGTAAGTGTAGAGCTCCGCTGATTTCGGCCGGCAGCGCCTAAAAATGCGCGCAAGGCTCTCCGCGGTCCAAAGCGCGGCGTCTGTTTTGGCTGAGAATGGGTCGTAAAAAATAAGGTCAGAAACTGTTGCTGTTTCGATAAAATCACGAAAATCACCCTTGAGGAGTTCCCATTGGAGGCTTGAAGCGTGCTTCCACTTGCCGCTTTCAAGAATTTGGCAGGGAGCGGCGTGCCGAAGGTGAGGAAAGCAGGCAGGATTTTTAACGGCGAGGGTGAGCGGATCGAGATCCCGTTCGAAGCTCACAAGGCGCAGTGGGCGCAGAGCGTTCTCACCTTTTTCCGCATAACATCGTTCAAAACAACGAATGGCAGCCATGGCATTGAAAGCGGCACCGAGTCCTACGTCCCAGATCACCAGCTCGTCCGCGGCGGCTTCGCGCTTCAGCAGGCGAGCGGCGAGAAACGACTGCTCGACGTAGAGTTTGTTGGCTTCATCACCCGGGGCATTCACCGAGTGCATGACCTCGCCGGAGCTGATCTGGCGAATGCTGGAAAAGCCGCGACGAGACGTGTGAATTTCATAATCGCCCAGGCGGGCGGGCCGAGGAGTCTGGGCTTTTTTCGGCGGGCGGCACGGGTTTTGTTCGTCGGTCCGCGCCAGCTCGAGTCGTTTCTGCTCGTAGTACGAAAGAAAATCATCCCGCAGAATGCTCTCTCTCATCTCGCTCATCAGGCGATGATAGAAAGTCATATTGTGAATGCCTAAAAGGTGCCAGCCCAGGAACTCGTCTGATTTCACGAGATGGTGAATGTAGGCGCGCGAGTATTCGCGGCAGGTCTGGCAATCGCATCGGGCATCAACAGGCTCTTCGAGAAATTTATGCACGGAGCGGCGCAACTGAAGTTTTCCCTGAGACGTGAAGGCCACCCCTCGTTGTGCCAGTTGCGCGGGGATAATACAGTCGAACATATCGACCCCGCGGTGAACGCCCTCGAGAATATCAATCGGAGTGCCGACGCCCATGAGATAACGTGGAAGCTGTTTCGGCAGATGTTCGGTCACGAGTCCCGTCATCTCGTAGCGCTCACGATGCGTTTCGCCTACGGCCAGCCCTCCGATCGCCAGGCCGTCAAAGGGGAGCTCTCGCAAAAACGCGGCACTCTTCTTTCTGAGATCGGGATGGCAGGCCCCCTGGACGATGCCAAACAGCGCCTGGAGCGAGTCGCCTCTGGCCCGCAGGGAGCGCTCGGCCCAACGATGCGTGAGATTCATGGCCGCCTCGGCTTGAGCGTAAGGGGCGGTGGAATCGATGCACTGATCGAGAACCATCATGATGTCGCTGCCGGTCGCTTTCTGTATCTCGATGCTGGATTGCGGCGAGAGCAGATAAGATTTTCCATCCACATAACTTTGAAAACGAGCGCCCTCTTCGTTCATTTCTCTGGAGTGCGGCAGCGAAAAAATCTGAAATCCTCCGGAGTCTGTCAGCACCGGACCATCCCAGTTCATGAAGCGGTGGATGCCGCCGCATTTCTTGAAGACCTCAGGCCCGGGACGAAGCAGCAGGTGATAAGTGTTAGCCAGAATGAGGCGCGCGCCGGTCGTCTTTAAGCTCTCAACCGTTTGTCCTTTCACCGTCGCCTGCGTCCCGACGGGGCTAAAGATCGGAGTTCTGACTTCGCCATGGAGAGTCTGAAATGTCGCTGCGCGCGCTTTTGATCCGCTGGACTCTCTTTCTAGGGTGAAGTTCAAGCGAGTTTTAATCGGGCGGGAGTCTGACCTACCCCCGGTACTTTCAGGATTGGAGGAATGCTTTGCCATCCGGCCTTCTTTCTCATCACCCGGAAACTTGCCGGTCGAAACAGAGTCTCGTGCTCTCAACCTCGAGACGTTTTCCATAGCGGAAACTTTGTTCCCGGAAAGCCATCACGTTGCCACCGACCACCCACACTGGCGGACTTCCATGCGGTTTCTCTATCACGTTTCCGGAATTCCGGAAACGTGGAAATGTACGGGGGTGTCTGCCGACAAGGCGATACATTTACGGTCGGCTATCTTTGTTGATTTGCCAAAACCTGGGATTGATTCAGGGGACAAGCCACTTTTCCACTTCAAATGGCGGTCGCTGGGCCCGCAGAACGGTTCGCCGATGGGCGTGCAAATCGTTCAACCCGTTTGACGGCCGTGTTCGTATTCCGTGATCGTATCTTAAGGAAAAAGCGAATCGCGGGCGAGGCATCTTTTTCTACAGGCGGTAGAACGCCTGGGAGTTGCTCTCCAGAATCTTGTGGGCTTGGGCATTGCTGATCCTGCCCTCATCCGCCCAGCTGCGGACTTCGTCCAGCGCGCTCAGGTTGGCGGAGATGTCGGTGTGGCTG
>JBOHVR010000181.1:0-11407 GCA_050735755.1 Binatia bacterium | reverse complement strand
AGTGTAGAGAGTCCGGCCAACTCCCCGTAGATGCGGACCGGGCGCAGGTTAGCAAAAAGTTTCAGCGCGCGGCGCAGCTCTAACGTCGCCTGCGCGGGATGCACCGTTAGATGAGGATCCTCCCAGCGCTTTCCCGCCGCGCCACCTCCCAACAGGAGCGCGTCGGCACGAAGCGCTAAAGCCCGGGTCTCCGGCGGTAACGGCGTACCGCACGCGTCGATGGCAAGGCCTCCGTACAGTCCGGCCTCAATTTGCATCGCCTGGCCGAGACGCTTGGCTACGGCATCCAAAACACGCGATGCCTGAGCCGTAACCTCTATACCGGCCGCATCGCCCGGCAGAACCGCCACGGTTGCTTTCAAGATCTTCCCTTTCGTAGCCAATTGAGCCTCCTCCTTGCTGTTCTACTGTAAGCGATTGCCGCTACGTACGCGACTAGCAGCGCGCTATAGTTGGCGATCATGAACCACGGCGTCGACCACGGGATTCCCTGGACATAGGGCGTCGGCAGCGGCCAGAGATACGGAGTGGGGAAATAGCTGAGGCCATGAGTCGGAATGTCACCAAGGACGTGAAGTCCCCAAGCGAGTAGAGGCAACGGCGGACTTTTTTTTAGGAGCCAGATAAGCGCAAAGAGCGCTCCCCAAATGACCAGACTGTGGGTGAAGTTATAGGCGTGAAAGACGAACTGTGGAAGAAGGTCCAGAGGCGGCGGACCCGATCCTTCTCCAGACAGTCGTTGAACAACCCACTCAGGATGAGAAACGTGAAAGAGACCGAACGAAAGTAGGTCCGGCGCCATTCCCAAAACTAAGGCGGAGGCAAACTTGCGCCGGCCCGCGGCATAAAATCCGACGCCTCCCCATAATCCGTGTGCCAGTGTGTCCACGAACGGCTTCCTAAACGCTATGGGACTGGAATGTCATGATGAACGAAGTGAAGACTCTCATCGAACCAGCAACTTACAAAGGCGAGATTCGGCTAAAGCCTCAGAAGGACATTCCACCACAGTCCCTATGCCCGGAGCGTAAAGCGCGCGCTATGCGCTTTGCTCTCGGACTAGCGGCCGGCCGCAATCACCTGGACATGCTCACGCACTACCGGCTGCGGGCAGAGGCGAATAAAAGCCTGCAGTCCAAGGTAGATCAGGGCAAGGTCGTCGATTTGACCCAGAACCGGGAGGAAGTCCGGAACTAAGTCGATTGGGATAAGAACGTAGGCGGCCAGGGCAAGAAGCAGGATCTTAGGCTTGGTAGAAACTCGGTTGTCGCGCAGCAAACGCCAAAAGAGTTTGAGAAACTTGGGCAGGCTATGGATGACTTGGAAAACTCTCCGTGGTCCAAGTTGCCAGAGGACTGCAAAACTTTTGGAGCGCATCAGCAATCTCTACAGATCAACACACTACAGCCGCTATTACGCCCCGGCACCGCTCATCTCGGCAACGATCTCGCGCACGGCGGCACCCGCGTCTCTGGCCTCGAGGATGTACCTTCCGACCACGATGTAGTCTGCGCCGGCGCGAATTGCTTCGCGTGGCGTCATCACCCTTTTCTGATCGTCGAGCTTACCCTTATACGGGCGAATCCCCGGCGAGACGATGACGAACCGCCGACCGCACGCCGCGCGGATGTCCGCGACCTCTTGAGGAGAGGCCACGACTCCGTCCATGCCGGCTTCCTTGCTGAGAAGCGCCAACCGCACAACCTGATCCCCCACGTCGCCGACCACGCCTACCCGCTCCAGGTCTTTCTGGCTCAAGCTGGTAAGAACCGTGACTGCCAGCATGATCGGCCGCCGGAGATTTTCCTGACGGCATACCCGCCCCACTTCCTTGACAGTGCAGCGCATCATCTCCAAACTGCCTGAAGCATGGACGTTGAACATCCTTACGCTTAATCGAGTTGCCTCGACGGCGGCCTTGGCCACGGTGTTGGGTATGTCATGAAATTTCAGGTCCAAAAAGACTTCCCCGCCCATGTCCTGAATCATTCGCACTACGGCAGGCCCGGCGTGAGTAAAAAGCTGCTTGCCGATTTTGAACATGCCCACTTGGCCCGCAAGCTGCTGAACCAGCGCCTTCACCTGATCCAACCCGCCTACGTCCAGGGCCAAGATCAGCCGGTCGCGGACGGTCTGCGGCGAACGCAAGAGCTCCAGACTTGACGCCATCCGACTAGATTTGCAGCTCCTTCCTGACGAGCGTCTCAATCTGCTCGACGGCGTCATCGACGGCGACTTCCTGCGTGTTTCCATCCCGTCGCCAGCGCACCTCGATGCGGTTCTTGGAAAGCCCTTTTTCGCCTACCGTGACGCGCAGCGGAATGCCCACGAGATCGCCGTCTTTGAATTTGACTCCGGGACGCTCATCCCGATCATCCAAAAGAACCTCTATTTGTCGTTCGGTTAGCTCGTCATAGAGCTTCACGGCTACTTTTCGGATCCGCTCGTCTTGCATGTTGATGGGAAGCACCAAGACGTGAAACGGCGCGATCGCCATAGGCCAGATGATTCCGTTGGCATCGTGGTTTTGTTCAACGGCAGCGGCCACGAGCCGGCTGACGCCGATGCCGTAGCATCCCATCTCTAAAGGCCGTTCGCGACCTTCGGCATCGAGATAAGTCGCTCCCATCGACTCGCTGTATTTCTTACCCAGGTAGAATACCTGCCCCACTTCGATGCCGCGATAGGCCTCCAAATTCCCTTGATGGCAGCGCGGGCAAAGATCGCCGGCGCGCGCCAAGCGCAGGTCACCAAAAGCCGATGGAGTAAAATCGCGCTCTTGATCGACATCGACAAAATGGGCGTCGATCTCGTTGGCTCCCGTGACCGCCCCGCGCATCCCTTGCACCGCCTGATCCGCCACCAGACGCAGCTTAAGCCCGATGGGCCCGAGAAATCCCGGAGGGCCATTCGCTTCTTGCTCGATGTCTTCATCGGCGGCCAGGGCCAACTCGGAGCGATGGAGAAAGTTCTTGAGTTTCAATTCATTAACTTCATGATCGCCGCGCACCAGCACAGCCACCAGATCTTCATTATCGACCTTATAAACGAGCGTCTTGATAAAGCGCTCTTTGGGCAAACCTAAAAACTCGGCGACCTCACCCACGCTCTTCTTTCCGGGCGTCACGACCTTGCGCCGCGACGCCAAAGTTTCTTCGAGGCTGCGGCCCACCGGCCGCTGCCACTTGACCTCCGCCTTTTCCACATTCGCTGCGTAGTCGCAATGGCTGCAACTCACGATCGCGTCCTCGCCGGATTCAGCCAAAACCTGGAACTCGTGCGATAGACTCCCCCCGATCGCTCCGGTATCGGCCTCGACCGGACGGAAGCGCAGGCCGCAGCGTGTAAAGATTCGCTTATAGGTGGCGAACATGTTGTCATACTCGCGCTGGCAGTCCTGCACGTCGGCATGGAAGCTATAAGCGTCTTTCATGATGAACTCGCGCCCGCGCATGAGCCCGAAACGGGGACGCACTTCGTCGCGAAACTTGGTCTGGATCTGATACAGGTTGAACGGGAGCTCTCGGTATGAACGCACCGCCCGGCGCACCAAATCCGTGATCACTTCCTCGTGCGTCGGGCCGAGGCAAAAATCTCTCTCGTGCCGGTCCTTAAAGCGCAGCAGCTCCTTGCCGTACATTTCCCAGCGGCCGCTTTCCTGCCACAGCTCCGCCGGAGAAGTAATCGGCAGCAATAGCTCCTGCGCGCCGGCGCGGTCCATCTCTTCCCGGACGATTCTTTCAATCTTGCGCAGGACCTTGAGCGCGAGCGGCAGGTAATCGTAGACGCCCCGGCTCACCTGACGGATCATCCCCGCTCGAACCAAAAGCTTGTGACTGATAACCTCGGCTTCCGCCGGGTCTTCCTTGAGCGTGGGAATGAGAGCGTTGCTCCAGCGCACCTTGATCTCTGGAAGAAAAGTAGAGAGAAGTCTTTGTCAATCGGCTGCGGCGGCTGCTTCCTCGAATTCTTTCTCTTTCAACAGCCTTTCCACCTCTTCCATCAAAGCGCCGACAATTTGCGCCTCGGGAACCTTGCGGATCACTTCGCCTTTTTTGAAGATCAGACCGATTCCTTTACCGCCGGCGACGCCCAGGTCCGCGGCGCGCGCCTCGCCTGGACCATTGACCTCGCAGCCCATAACCGCAACGTGAATGTCCTTGTTGCTGTAGGGAATCATGCGCTCTTCGACTTGCTTGGCCAAAGCGACCAAATCGATGTCCGCGCGCCCGCACGAGGGACAGGCCACGAAGGTGAGTCCCTGCCGGCGCAGGCCCAGAGATTTAAGGATCTCAATGCCGATGCGGACCTCCTCAACGGGATCCGCCGCGAGCGATACGCGGATCGTGTCTCCAATCCCTTCGGCGAGAAGCGCCCCGATCCCGACCGCTGACTTGACGGTTCCGACGGTCGGGGTGCCGGCCTCGGTCACGCCCAGGTGAAACGGATAATCCACCTTGTCGGCGAGCATCCGGTAAGCCTGAATCATCATGAGAGGATCCGAGGCTTTCAGAGAAATCTTGATTTCGTTATACTCCAGGTCCTCAAGAATCCTGATATGCCGCAACGCGCTTTCCACCATTCCTTGAGCGGTGGGACCATTGAATTTCGTCAGCAGATCCTTTTCGAGCGAGCCTGCATTCACGCCGATTCTTATCGGGATCCGACGTTGCGACGCGACTTTAATCACTTCGTCAATGCACCAGCGCGGCCCGATGTTGCCCGGGTTCAGGCGCAGCCCATCGACACCCTGCTCCAGCGCAATGACGGCCAGTTTATAGTTGAAGTGAATATCGGCGATCAGAGGGATACGAATCTCTTTCTTGATCGCCTCCAACCGCTCTGCGGCTTCACGGACTGGAACCGCGACCCGAACCAGATCGCAACCGGCCGCCTCCAGAGCCCAGATCTGTGCCACTGTTGCACCGACGTCTCGGGTATCAGTCTTGGTCATAGATTGAACCGTGATCGGGGCGTCTCCGCCGACCCTGACCGTGCCAACCTGGACGGATCTCGTTTTTCGTCGCTGGATCATAGTTTAACTATACATGCACGTCCCAGAGAGGGTCAACTAACGCTTGTTAGCGCCTTACAAGCCCAAGCTACAGAATAGCCCCCGGTGCTGACTGGCAGCGATGACCAGTGTTTTCGGACGCGAGGCGATCGCAGCGGCCGAAAACCAGCTCTTCCCGCTTCGCCAAGGCGGGCGCGCCCGCGAATGCGCGCGCGGTACTTTCGCTTACACCCCTTGAGTGGCAGAGCGGTGGCAATGGCTCCCAACGTTTCGCAGGGCGTATGCTGCGGCACCCAAACCTTTGCCATAGAAATTTCCTTTCCACGCAGGGCCGGGCTTCGGGCACACGAATCATCAGCCCCTTGCGCCCTCGGAAGAGAGGTCAAAATTGAATGCGTTTACAGGGCTGCAGCGGGTTTTATTTCTCGGGTTTTGGCAGCGTCGATCCGGACCCGCTCTTTTCTTCTTCTTTTTTCTTGCGATCCCCCTGCGGGACGATAAGCAGCCGCCGGTAAGGGCCCTGTCCCTGACTTTTGGTCGTAAGCCAGGGATCATCTTCCAGAGTGACATGGATGATGCGCCGGTCGCGCGCGCTCAGATTGTCCAATGTGATGGTTCTCCTTTCTCTCTTCGCGCTCTCGCCGAGGCGCAACGCCGTATCCTCCAGGTTTTTGCGGTGGCGCTCGTAGTAATTTTCGGTGTCCACAATCAAACGCGCGCCGGCATTTCTTTCTTCCTTTCCCGCAATCCGCGTGATCAGATATTGCAGCGCCTGTAGGGTCTGTCCGCGGCGACCTATGAGAAGTCCTCCGTATGAACCGTGCACGTCCAACACGACCTCTTCCGGCGCATCGCCTCTTTTGATCTCGACGCTGGCTTCCATTCCCATCAGGCGCAGAATCTCCGTCAAAACCTGCCGTCCCTTTTCACCTAGGGCGGCCCGCTTCTCTTCGGAAACGCTCTCGCGCTGGTTCGGGCTTTGTTCCGCTGCCTCCTCTTCGTCGCCCTCCAAAATCACCGTCTTCCTAAGAGAAGCTCGAATCCGCGCCTTTCTGCCGCCGATTCCCAGAAAGCCCTTGCTCCCTTCCTCCAGGATATCGACGGTCACCCGTTCGCGCTCGACCCTTAGAGCTTTCAGCGCATTCTCAATCGCTTGGTCAATCGTGTCGCCCTCTGTTTCCACGTAATCCATAACTCGGCACCTCCTGGACCAGACAGAGGTTTGAGACAGCAACCTCCCGCTCTGTCTCTATCTGTTCCCTACCGGCTCATACGGTTGACCAGGTACTGCTGGGCAATACTGAGAATGTTATTGACCAGCCAATAGATGGTCAATCCCGACGGAAAATTAATGAACATGACGGTGAACATGACGGGCATGAGCATCATCATGCGACGCTGATTGGGATCACCCGCAGTCGGAGTCATCCACTGCTGGACAAACATACTGGCGCCCATGAAAATTGTGAGAATCGGCAAGCCGAGCGACCACCCCGCAAAATGGACGGGCAAAGACTCCCAATCGGGGCGCGACAGGTCCTTGATCCACATGAAAGGCGCATGACGCAGCTCGATCGGTGTCAGCAGGGCGTTATACAAACCGATAAAGACCGGGATCTGCAACACCATCGGCAAGCACCCTCCCAAGGGATTGACCTTGTTGCGCCGGTAAAGCTCCATGATTTCTTTGTTGAGTTTTTCTTTGTCATCTTTGAATTTTTCTTTTAGCCGCTCCATCTGCGGTTGCAGCTTTTGCATTTGCTTCATCGAAGCATAGCTCTTGTGCGTCAGCGGAGCGGTCACGAGCTTGATCAAAACCGTAATCAGAATGATGTCGACCCCGTAGCTACCGGTAAAGCCGTGAAGAAACTGCATGACATGAAGGAGCGGTACCGAAATGAGGTAAAAATAGCCAAAATCAATCGAGCGCTCGAGTCCCCTCTCAAAGGCCCTGAGCAGATCGAGCTCTTTGGGCCCCATGAAAAGTGTGTACTGGCTCTTTGAAACGCCTTTGTCAGGACTCGTTGGAGCGATATCCATGGTGATTAGAGGACCGGCCTCCTTGACCGTAACTTTTACTTCCTTTGCCGTGTCCGGCAAAACCGCGAAAAGGAAATAAGTGTAGCCGAATCCTGTCCACGAGACGGCGCCGGTGAACTCTTTGCCTTTTTGGAGCTCTTCCCCCGCATATTCCCTGATCGATTTCCCGTCCACGATACCGAGCAGGCCCTCGAAAAGCGCATCCTTGGCCGGGCCCTTGGCCTGCGAGGTTATGGAAAGGCTGGGAGCGCTTTCACTCCCCGTGACCGTAACATCCATACCGATGCCGTAAGTGGAGCCGGTGAAGGTGAACTCCTTTTTTATCGTGACTCCCGTCGGCGTCTGGCCTTCAAACCTAAGGCTTCCTTTGGCTTCGCCGGTGAGCTTGAGATCGCTCCCGGCAACCGCGTAGATCAGGTTTTCATCACTGTAAGGCGCGACGCCATTGAGACGAATACCAAGCGGATAGGCCATCCCCGGCTCGTGCACAATGAGTTCCACAGGAGGGCTGTTTTCCTCGACGGAAGCGCGGTAACGCTTTAGCGTAAAACTCTTGAGCCTCCCGCCCCTCCCCGTGAAGATGGCGCGGTAGTTATCCGTTTCGACCCGGATCTCCGTGGCTTCCTGTTGGGAAACAGGCGCCGTGGGCGGCGCTGGTTTGAGCTCCGGCACTACCTTGGGCGCAACGGTGTCTGTTGTCTTATCTGTCTTTGACACCGGCGGGGGAGGCGCCGGGCGGTAATTCCGCGCGAGCCATTCCTGATACACCACCAGAACCAGCAACGAAAGGACCACTGCTAGAAAAGCGCGCTTTTCCATCGAAGTCCCTATGCCACCGGATCCCACCCACCCGTATGGAGCGGGTGACAACGTGCCAGACGGCGCAGTGCGAGCCAGCCGCCACGCGCCCATCCATGTCGGGTGATCGCCTCAACGGCGTAAGCCGAGCAGCTCGGAAAAAATCGACACCCTCGGGGTAGCCAGGGAGAAATGCAGCGCTGGTATCCGAGGAGCAGCACGATGAGTCCTCTTTGTAGCAACCTATTCACGGTTTTGCTTCAGGCTCCGGTGGATCAAGAGCGTTTCAAGTTCCTCGCAGACCTCGACCCAAGAAAGGCTCCCGGCGCCTTTTTTGGCCACGACCACAACATCCCGCGGCGAAAAAAGCGCGCGGCGATGGCGGCGAAAAAACTCCCGTAGCAGCCTCTTGAGCCGATTACGGACAACCGCATTACCCACCTTTGCGCTGACCGTAACGCCGAGTCTACTTTCACCGCTATCACGGGCCTTGCTGAAAAAAAGGAAATGCGCCGTGTGAACTTTTCTGCCCTTACGGAATAGATCCAGAAATTCAGAGCGTTTCGTGAGACGAGCTGTTTTGGGAAAAACCTCTGGCTGTGGAAGCAACCCGCCCTCGTTCTAGGTGCGAGCCCGCTTGGGTGGGACAATCACAATCAATCTTTTGCGGCCCTTAGCCCTTCTGCGTTTAAGAACTTTTCTACCGCCGGGAGTTGCCATCCGCACGAGGAAACCGTGGGTTCTCTTGCGTTTGAGGTTGCTCGGTTGATAGGTTCGCTTCATCTCAAGATCCTTCCTGCCGAATCATCCTTACTTTTCAATCATAGCCACCGGTCTTTGTCAATTTGCGACGCAGGACCCGATGAAAGCCCATGGAGGCTTTTGCAGTTTCGCGTTTCGAGTCAAACATGAAACCGGAACGCAAGATTCGAACCCAAACTCGGCCTTGGGACTAACCATTCTCTGATTTGAGCGACCGCTGCATCAGATCGCGCACGGCTTCGACGGGGTTTTTCCCTTCGTTAAGCACGCAATGCATCTGCTCCACGATTGGCATCTCAACGTCGAGTTGCCGCGCAAGTCGATAAACCGACGCCGTGTTCTTCACTCCCTCTGCGACCATGCGCATCTGGCTCAGAATTTGCCCGATCCTGCGCCCGCGACCGATCTCCATCCCTACCCGACGATTTCGACTCAATTCCCCCGTGCATGTCACCACGAGATCGCCCAGCCCGGCGAGCCCGGAAAGAGTCAACGGCTGCGCTCCCCTTCTGACCGCGAGCCGAGTCATTTCCGCCAAGCCGCGCGTTATCAGCGCCGCCCGGCTATTCGCTCCGAGACCCAAACCGTCGCTAATGCCCGCGGCAATCGCGATAATATTCTTCACGGCGCCGCCCAGCTGGACGCCCACGATGTCCCTGGACGTGTAAGCCCTGAAGGCGTGCGTACTCAGGCTCGATTGCACTTCTTGCGCCACCGCTTCGTTCGCGGCTGCAACCGTTACCGCCGCCGGCAACCCTCGTGCCACCTCGAGAGCGAACGTAGGTCCGGAAAGAAAAGCCAATCGCTCCGCCGTCTTGTGGCCGAGCGCTTCCGTGAGAACCTCTCCCATGGTCTTTAGACTCCCCTCCTCAATCCCCTTGGTTGCGCAAACGATCAGCGCCTGAGAAGCAAGCCACGCTGCCGCAGGATGAATGATTGCCCGCACGCCGTGCGAGGGGACGGCACAGATCACGATGTCTCTGCCTCGAACCGCCTCTTCTAATGAGCAAGTGACGCGAAGGGTTACGGGAAGGGGGATGCCGGGAAGGTAAGCCGGATTCTCTCTTTTCTCACTGATGTTTCTAAAAGTTTCTTCACCGCGGCACCATAGAACTACCTCTATCTCTTTCTCGCACAACAGCTTGGCGAGCGCCGTGCCCCAACCACCGGCGCCGATGATTCCGACGGTGTGACCCATGGTGTTTGCCGTAGCATGCATTCGCTACTCGGGCTCGTCTCCCATAAGAGGTTCGACAAACACGAGAGGCAAGCACGATTAGCCCTCGTCTTCCCCTTCTTCTTTCTCTGCGAGGCGGGCGAGCGAAACGACTCTCTCCCCTTCCTCCAGATCAATCAAATGGACTCCCTGGGTGTTGCGCCCGATCACGCGGATATCCTTGACGCGCAATCGAATAATCTTGCCCTTGTTCGTGACCAACATGAGCTGATCGTCTTCAACCACCTTTTGCACGCCCACGACGCGGCCGGTCTTGTCCGTGGTCTTCATGGTAATGATGCCCTTGCCGCCGCGGGACGTTAAACGGTACTCGCCCATCTCCGTCCGCTTGCCAAAACCGTTCTCCGCAACCGCTAGAATCGTCGCGCCTAGGCTGAGGATTTCCATGCTCACGACCGCATCGCCTTCATCGAGCCGCATGCCGACCACGCCGTAGGTCCCGCGCCCGGTGGGCCGGACTTGATCTTCTTTGAAACGAATGGACTGTCCTTCTGCGGTAGACAGGAGGATCTCCTGCTGGCCGTCTGTCAGACAAACTCCGATCACCTCATCTCGGTCCTCTAGCGCGATAGCCCTTATACCGGCCGCGCGCGGCTTGGCGTAAGACATCAGTTCGGTTTTCTTGATCAGTCCCTTCTTCGTGGCAAAAACAACGAAGCGCCCTTCCTGGAATTCGCGCACCGAGAGAAAAGCCGAGACCTTCTCGCCGGACTCGAGATTGAGAAGATTGACGATGGGCCGGCCCCGGGCGGCCCTGCTGGCCTGCGGCAGCTCATGAACCTTGATCCAATAGACCTTGCCGGTTGTGGTGAAAAACAGAATATAGGAATGGGTCGACGCGACAAAAAGGTAAGATACAAAGTCTTCTTCTCGCGTGGTGGTTCCGATTTTGCCCTTTCCGCCGCGCCGCTGCGCCCGATAGAGGGTAACCGGATTCCGTTTGATATAGCCTTCGTGGGAGATAGTGACCGCCATGTCTTCGTCGACAATTAAGTCTTCGATCGAGATTTCTTCGGATTGGGCGACAATCTGGGTTCGTCTTTCATCGCCGTACTTCTCTTTAATCTCCTTCAGCTCTTCGACGATGATACGATAGATTTCCTTTTCGCTCGCCAGGATCGCTCTCAGCTTCGCAATGAGCTCAACGATCTCCTTATGCTCTTCGAGCACTTTGTCGCGCTCCAACCCCGTGAGTCCCTGTAACCGCATATCCAAGATCGCCCGCGCTTGAATTTCGGAGAGTCCAAAATTCTGCATCAAGCCGTCCCTGGCGCTTCTGGGGTCCTTGGAATTACGGATCAAGCTGATCACGGCGTCGAGGTGATCCAGCGCAATTTTTAAGCCTTCGAGGATATGAAGCCGCTCTTCGGCTTTGCGCAAATCGTACGCCGTCCGTCGGACCACCACCTCCTTTCGATGGTCGAGAAAAGCTTTGAGAGCGTCTTTCAGATTGAGCAACTTCGGTTTTCCGTCGGCGATGGCGAGCATGTTGACGCCAAAAGAGTCCTGGAGAGATGTATGCTTATAGAGCTGATTGATGACGATTTCCGCCACTG